>JAJQAD010000082.1 GCA_021204005.1 Clostridiales bacterium | reverse complement strand
CGATGAGATCGGCGATCTCCCGTACGACTTTCAGGCAAAACTTCTGCGTGTCCTCCAGCAAAAGGAAATAACGAAAATCGGCGACACAAAGGTCACAAAGCTGGATGTCCGCATCATTGCCTCCACAAATCAGGACCTGGCAGCCATGGTGGAAAAGGGCACATTCCGCCAGGATCTGTATTACCGGTTGAATATTTTTCCCATACATATCCCCGCCTTGCGGGAACGGCGCGAGGACATTCCATTCCTTACCAGGCACTTTTTGAGCGTTTTCAACCATCAATACAAAAAGCATCTGGAGCTTTCCGACCAGGCGCTGAGCAAAATGTGTGATTACTGCTGGCCTGGTAATATCCGGGAGCTGGAAAACATGATGGAACGGTGGGCAGTAATTTTTGAAACTAATACCGTAATCCAATGGGACCGGATCCGGAAATATTTTACTTTCACTGCCTCGGAATGTTCCGGGATCAGCCAATATGAAGGCCACACACTGAAAGAGTTGATGACAGAACACGAAAAAAACATTCTCACCTGGGCGTTTCAGACCTGGCCCTCTACCAGATCAATCGCAAAAGCGCTGGGCGTTGACCACTCCACCATCGTTCGCAAAGCAAAGCAATACGGGCTGGGCAGCCGGTCATAAGCAGATCAGAAGTCAAAGCTTTCCCAGACCGGCTTCCCTGTATAACGCTTTGCCTCCTCCTCTCCGCGCAGGACACGCATCACACCGGCTGCCATCGCCTCCATCTCAAATTCTCCCGGATATACACTGACCGGTGCGATCCACTCACAGGCAAACCGTATTTTTTCCGTCAGATTATCATTGTACGCCAGCCCTCCGCCCAGTAGGATGCCGTCCACATCACCTTCCAGAACCGATGCCATCGCGCCAATTTCTTTCGCAATCTGATAAATCATGGCATCCCAGACCAGTCGGGCCATCCTGTCGCCCCGCTGCCCCCGCTGGAATACTTCCAGCGCATCGGATGTCCCGAAATAACTCATAAATCCTCCGTCTTTCACACAAAGCGCCTTTATCTCTGCCAGACTTTTCTCCTCCATACATTTCAGAAGAGTCATTACCGACATCCCCCCGCAGCGCGTCGGCGCCATAGGGCCTTCTCCTCCCGCTATGTCGTTGCCATCAATCATTTTTCCATTACGATGAGCCGAAACCGATATACCTCCGCCCAGATGGCAGACAATCAGACGAAGATCTTTATAATCTTTTCCCGACAGTTGCGCGTGACGAATTGCGGTTTCTTTCAAATTCAGTGCATGGAGATGAATCGTGCGATAAACACCCTTCACCCCGGTAACACGCGCCACATCCTGAAGCTCATCCACATCCGGCGGATTGACCACATAGGCCGGCTTTCCATAGATCTGTGCGAATGTATCCGCGATTTTCGGTCCCAGCAACGCAGGGTGACGCACACCGTTGACTCCTTCATAAGAATGTCTCAGCAACAGGTCATCAATAAGATACACGCCGCCCTCCGTCGGAAACAGTCCGCCGCCGCGCCCTGCAAATGCGTCCACCGTTTCCATTTCAAGATTTTGTTCGGCAATCAGGCGACGAATACTCCCGACCCGGTAGTCGAACTGATCTGTGAAGTCCCTGAAGTGTTTCAGTTCGTTCACGTCATGTGATATATTCTCAAGAAAGACAGTAGAATCATTCTCAATCAACGCAATTTTTGTAGAAGTAGAACCGGGATTCACTACAAATATCCTCATAAACATATCTCCTTCGTCAGTGCACAGGCAAACGCTATTGTATTCAATTTTGTAGCAGCATCATCAGACCGGGATGTAAATACAATCGGAGCCGCTGCGCCGGTCACGATCCCTCCCGTCGGAATATGCGCAAAATGCACCATTGATTTGTAGAGAACATTACCCGCCTCCAGAGACGGCATGATCAGGATATCCGCATCTCCGCGGATTTCCCCGCAATAATTTTTGTGAAGCGCCGCTTCCTGCGACACCGCAATATCCAGGGAAAGTGGTCCGTCAACAACGCAGCCGATATCTTTCTGCCTGTACATCTGTTTTAACTGATCCGCCTCCACGGAAGAACTCATTTTCTGATTAACCTTCTCCGCGCCGCTGATTAACGCCACTTTCGGTCGCTCTATTCCAAGCTTTTTCGCCACCTGTACGGTCTGCTCCACCAGAAGTTCTTTCTGATGCAGGCTGGGCAGGGGTGTAAATCCGGGATCTGTGATAAACAGAAATCCGCGCTCTGTCTCCATAACCGCCACAGTCGCGATAATCCCCGACTCCGTCCGCAGCCCGAAGTCAGGATGAATCACTGCCTTTAAAAATATTCCGGAATCAATCATACCCTTCATCAGAATACTGGCAGTGCCGTTTCGCACCAGTCTGACAGCAGCCAGCGCACATTCTTCCGGATCCGGGTAATCCAATACCGTCACATTGTCTTCCCGCATGGAAATTTCCGCCATCATCTGCCGGATCTTCTCTTCTTTTCCCAGAAGAAAAGCGGAAATACCAATCAATTCCTGTGCCTGCTTCAACGCAGACAGCACCTCTTTATCCTGCGCATTCGCCACAGCAAGCGTCTGATTCTGACTTTGCGAGAGCTGCGCAAACAACTCTTTTAATGTTTTCACCGGATTCCTCCATTTCTGTCATGCAAGCGGGCTGTTTATAAGACCCAATATCATGCGCGCCTCATCCGGAGTAGCAATCTCTCTCCCGCTTTCTCTGGCAATGCGTACTGCGCGCTCTACCAATTGCGCATTGGATTTCGCCAGAATGCCTTTCGAATAATACACACCATCCTCCAGACCCACACGAACAGCCGGTGCCCCCAGCGACAACGCTGCCAGCATGATCGCCATCGCATTTTTTCCGATTCCCAGCGCGCTCCATGTTGCATTTTCCGGAAGCTTATTTACAAGGAAAAGCAAATTCTCCACGGTTGCATCAAGAGCTCCCGGCACCCCCAGAACAAACTGAAAATGCGGATTTCCGACAATCATTCCTTTCTTCATGTAATACTTCGCATTATTAATCATCCCGGCATCAAAGATCTCCAATTCTGGCTTGATCTGATGATCCCGCATGCAGACAGTAATCTTTTCCAGGAATTCCGGTTCGTTGAGAAATACATGATCATATGCCCAGTTCAACGAACCGATATCTACAGAGCCCATCTCCGGCTTTATTTCAACCAGATGCCGTAACCTGTGTTCATGAGAGACATTATCACAGGCTGTAGTCAGATTAATCACAATATCTGTTCCACTTTCCCTCACGATTGCGAGAACCCTCCGAAACTTCTCAATATCCAACGTATTATTGCCGTTTTCATCACGGACATGGATATGCGCAACCGCTGCTCCCGCGCGGGCACAGGCAATGACCTCAGCCGCGATCTCCTCCGGTGTAATAGGGACATAGGGTGTCTGTGCGCGGGATGTCGAAGCGCCGCATACTGCAGCGATAACAATTAATTTATTCTCTGCGTTCAATTAATCTTTCCTCCCTGTTCCCGGTAAAGCTGCGGAAGGAAAGAAGCCAGATTATTATATTCCGTCAGGCTGTGCCTGCAGTTTTCCCACGCAAACTGTTCCGTGTCCAACCCCTCCGGCATATCGACATGTACCGCTTTTCCGTCCACAATATTTTTTCCGATCCAATACCTGCTTCTGAGCTCACAGCCACCCTCCACGGTTCTCACCGAGTGGAAAAACACATTAAACGGCGTCCGGATCGAATCGTCCTCAACTTTCTCCTCGCGGTCATCCGTAAAGGATGCACTGCCGCCCATAATGTACAGGTTTGCAAGAAACATGGATTTGACCGGTGTCACCGCCAACAAATTTTTATTCAAGCCGAAATCTTCCGGAGAAAAGAACTGTATGACAGCCGGTTTAGCCATATCATAGCGGAATCCCTCCACCGGATAATGTACTTTTCCGTAATTGCGGGACTTCAGCGGATAACCGCTGGTATCACGATGCGCGTCCGGATATTTTGCGGAGATTGACATGTGTGCGTTCGGAGACCAGAGCGCATAACGCAGCGGCTCAATCGGATGCCAGTTAAACCACCAGTCGAACATCTCCGGTGTTGCTCCGGGAAAATTAACCTTCGTCGCCGCGAATGCACTGCCGTCCGGCAGTTTGCAGTATCCTGTCTCAATCGGAAGATATCCTGGCAGAAGCAGATCGTCCCGATCCTCAATCTTCAATGCAAGTATCGGATCTGACGGTCCGGCATTTAAAATATTCAGATCCTCTTCCGGAATATCTGCCAGCGGTTTATAAAAATATTTGCTGTAGCTTTTTTCCTCTTCCTCCGGGGTGAGCTCCCTGTGTCCCTCGCTGCGAAGTCCCTTCATGGTTGTAATCGGGTATTTCTTCATGTTCTTCCTTCCTTTCATTAATCTGCTGACGAAAAAAACTTTTTAAATATTAATTGCAATTTTCATGCCAATCTTTCAGTTCCCCTCTTTTCTTTATATCCTCCTGTCTTTTTCTTTTTCTGGTGAATATTTTCACATTTCTGCATTTTTATGGTGATTATTTTCATATTTTAAAAATAGCTATTTGGCAATTCACAATTATGTTGATTTACTTCAAAATTTAGTATAAAATTTTACAAAAGGAGGGATATTGTGAACAAAAATGATCTTTTTGATATCCGGTCAATCGGAGACTATATTACAGACGGAATTTTTATCTGCGATAAAGACGGCATTATCCAGTATGTCAATCAGTCCAACGAACACATTTCCGGTATCCTGCGGGACGAATGTATCGGAAAACACATCAGTACATTTACGAATGATCCGAATAATAAAATTCAGAACACTGTTGTGCAGGAATTACTGGAAAATTCCAAAAAATATATTTCCTCGCCCAACTCTCCCCAGCAGAAAAATGAGATTCTGGAGCTCGGATCTCCCATATTTTCAGATAACGGGAAGTTGCTTGGCGCGATCGTAATAGACCATGATATCTCGCTCCTGCTACACATGGAATCCACGATTTCTTCTTCTAAAGAACAAATCAGCAGCCTGGAAGACTTGAATTTCCAAAAGGAACAGATTATAAATCTTTTGAACCGTACGTCATCCTCCGGGAACAGGATCACAAACTGGAACAGCCGTGCTATGATGGATCTCTCCCAATCCCTGCTCACGGCAGCGAGAACGGATGTGACGATTCTTCTTCTGGGAGAAACCGGTGTCGGAAAAGAGGTCTTCGCACAGGAGATCCTCGAGCACAGCTCCCGTCGGGATCAGCCCATGATAAAAATAAACTGCGCCGCAATCCCGTCCGAGCTGATCGAAAGCGAACTGTTTGGTTACACAAAAGGTGCTTTTACCGGGGCAAACCGCAAGGGAAAGCCCGGCGCTTTTGAACTGGCAAATCACGGAACGCTCCTGCTGGATGAAATTGGAGAGCTGCCTCTGAATGCACAGACCAAGCTTCTACGGGCAATTCAGGAACGGGAAATCACACGGATCGGTGCATCGCAGCCGACAAAAGTAGATTTTCGCCTGATTGCTGCTACCAACCAGAATCTGGAGGAAAAGGTCCGGCGCGGCGAATTTCGCGCAGACTTATATTATCGCCTGAATGTTATACCCATCCGCATTCCTTCTCTGAAGGAGCGACCGGAAGACATTCCGCTTCTCATGGAACATTTTCGAAATAAATTCAACCGGAAATACAAAAAATCTATCCGCTTCACAGATGATATTTTTACAAATCTGAGCAGATACGAGTGGCCCGGAAACATTCGGGAAATGGAGAATATCATCGAACGCTGGTGTGTCCTGTATCCGGATGGTTCCGTTCTCAAATGGTCCGACATCCATCCGGAATTTCAGATTTCAAAGTTTCAGGAAGGTTTTGAAGGGTACTCCATGTCAGAACTCATTGAAAATTATGAGCGGAAAATTATCACATGGGGTATTCAGAAATACGGTACCATGCGCAAAATGGCAGAGGCCATGGATGTACACTACTCCACCATCAGCAAGATGTGCAAGCGTCTGCATCTCAACGTCAAAGATATACCTGCCGTAAAAGAAAAATCCTGAAAATACACAACACCCTTCCGCTTACGCCGGGGGTGTTGTGCTATATGAAAGGTTATATTTCAAAATCTTTACTCATCTTAAAAACAATATTAATTTTCGGTCTCGTCCAGTATCATCCGGACACCGCCATAGATTCCGGCGTTATTGCCGAGAGTTGCCAGAGTAAACAGGGTGCCTCTGACAGCATGGAACGCGTACTCCACAAAATGCTTCCGGACGGTCTCGATAACAATGTCCCCGGCCTTTGCCATGCCGCCGCCGATAACAAACGCCTGAGGGTTAACCACACAGGCAATCTGCGCCAGCGCTTTTCCGAGGGTTTCCCCGAAGTCATCTACAATCTCCAGCGCTACAGCGTCATTGTCCTTTGCCGCATCAAAGACATCTCTGGATGTGATCGCATCCCGGTCAAGCTGACGCAGTACACTCTTCTCCCGATGCTCTTTTAAATATTTTTTGGCCATACGCGCCACGCCGTTGGCAGACG
>JAJQAD010000155.1 GCA_021204005.1 Clostridiales bacterium | reverse complement strand
CGGAATTTGCAGACGCGCACGGTTCAGGTCCGTGTGAGCATTGCGCTCATGAGGGTTCAAGTCCCTTTTCCTGCATTTTTAATGGGATGCCCCGGGAGATATTCTCCCGGGGTTTTTATTGCGTTTTTGGATTAATTCCGCAGTTGGAGTAGAATATTTTCCCCTTTTTTGAAAGATTGATATCTGTTTTTGCCGTGCGCAGGGTGATATGATTTCATTATCACAGATAGAGCGAGGGAGGTCTCAGAATGAAGAAGAAAATAATTTCCATGATGTTAGTGGCGGGCATGGCAATGTCTATGCTGGCGGGATGCGGAAGCTCCGCGGGCAGCAGTGATACCGATGGCACGTCGGTAGCCGAGGCAGAAGATACGGGGACTGCAGAAGGGGAGCAGATTACGCTGACCCTGTTTTCCAATCTTCCGGACAGGAACAACGGACAGGGTCTGGTGGAACAGATGATCATTGATGAGTATATGGAAGAAAATCCGAACATCACGATTGAGGTTGAGGCACTGGATGAGGAGGCTTACAAGACTAAGTTTAAAGCCTATTCCATGGAGGGCATGCCGGATATCGTAAATATCTGGGGGCAGCCGTCATTTTTAGATGAAGTGCTGGAAGCGGGCGTGCTTGCCGAACTGAATGAGGATGATTATGCAGACTATGCATTTATTGCCGGTTCTCTGGATGGATTTAAGAAAGACGGCAAGCTGTATGGACTACCGAGAAACACGGATGTGGCAGGATTTTATTATAATGCAGCCATGTTTGAGGAGTACGGCTGGGAAGTGCCGGAGACCTATGATGATCTTTTAGCACTTGCCGGGGAGATTCAGGCGGAAGGCATTATTCCGCTTGCGATGGATGGCGGGGATGGATGGCCGCTGGCGGTGTATCTGTCGGACATCCTTTATAAGCTGACAGGATCCGATTACTCGGATTTGGTAAGTAATGCGATTGCGACTGGAGATTTCACAGACGAAAACATGGTGAAAGCCACGGAGATTCTGAAAGAGACGGTAGACGCGGGGCTGTTCCAGACCGGGTATGATTCTCAGGATTACGCAACGGCGCAGAATCTGTTTACGAATGGGCAGGCAGCAATGTACTATATGGGCAGTTGGGATGCATCCATGGCGCTGAATGAGGATATCTCAGAAGAAATACGTACAAATATCAGAGTGTTTACAATGCCGGTGATTGAAGGCGGTGCAGGAACGGCTACCGACGTGGCGGCATGGAACGGCGGCGGTTATGCGGTATCGGAAAACTCTGAATATAAAGAGGAAGCAATCAAATTCCTGAACTATATGTATCAGCCGGATAAGCTGTCCAGATACGGATGGGAGAACGGTGTCGGAATGTCTGCTCAGGATCAGACGGATTATATGTCGGGAGATGAGACTGAGCTTCAGCTGCAGTTTGTGGATATCATCAACACGGCGACCAGTGTATCCGGAACACCGTTGAATGATTGCGGACCGTCCGCATTTAAGACGAGCATTGAGAGTGAAATTCAGAGCGTGTCCAACGGCAGTGAGAGTGTGGAGGATTTCCTGCAGATTATCGGTGATTCCTGCCAGTAATGCGGGCAGTATGAGATAATATTGCCGGACGCGGAAAACAGAAGAGAAGAGCGAAATATTGACAGAAAAATGGCCGCTGATGGATTCGGCGGCCATTTTTGCACCTGTATATACGGAATAATTGAGGACTCTTCAACGGTGTGGGAGAAAGTGTCAGCAGCGGTGTGGGCGCGGAGGAACTGGCAGAATCCGATTACACGTCTGCATCCTGGACTGTGATGGCGGCTGCGGCGGAGTGGGCTATCCTGCTCGCGGTTGCATTAGGAAGCGTGATCGGCGTACTGCTGGTTCGGAGAAGAAAGAGTGGCAACGGACACCCGTAGATGAAGATTTTCCACTTTTTTGAAAGAATGGTACCTGTGAATATATGAAAACAATCGATATAATTTTAACAGAAAAGAGGAATTCCCGCTGTCGGCCGCATATAACCGGCAGCGGGGCTTGGTGAACGAAAAGAGATTGGGAGGCGGACAATAAAAAATGAAGAAACTCTACAGCAATAAACTGGTTATATTAAGTCTTGTATTACCGGGGTTGATCGTGTTTGTTTTTGCAATTCTGGCGCCGATCTGCCTGAGCGTATATTACGGTTTTACGGATTACTCCGGCATGGGCAGTTTCAATTTTATCGGATTCGAGAACTATAAGACGTTGTTCCATGACGCGGTGTTTGGAACTGCTTTGCGGAATTCCCTGCTTCTGGCCATTGGCTTCATTTGTATTCAACACCCGCTTGCTTTGATTGTGGCAGCGGTTCTGGATAAACTGGGCGGAAGAGGTGAAGGTTTTTTCCGGTGTGTGTATTTTATCCCGAATGTGATTTCGGTAGCGGTTATCGCTTATCTTTGGAAGTTTATTTATAATCCGGATTTTGGTCTTCTGAATAATATTATCAAAGCGTTCGGCGGAGAGGGGAATATTAACTGGTTCAGTTATGACACCGCAATCTGGGCGGTGCTTATCGTTTTGATCTGGCACGGTTTCGGCTGGGGAATGCTGATCTATTATACCGGTATTAAAAACATTGATCCGGTGCTTTATGAGGCGGCGGCCATTGACGGTGCCAATCAAAGACAGATTTTCCTGCGGATTACGCTTCCCCTGATGAAGCCGGTGATTCAGGTCAATGTTACGATGGCAGTAATTTCGGCGTTAAAGCAGATGGAAACGGTATATCTGCTTACAAACGGAGGCCCCGGCAACAGTACCCAGTTTACCGCGAACTATCTGTATCAGCAGGCGTTTAAAGCGTTTAAGTATGGATATGGCAACGCGATTGGCGTGATTTTTATCATTATCTGTCTGGCGGCGACCGTTTTCCTGAACTGGATCTTTGCGGATCGGGATGGTGAAAAAGTAAGCGGAGGAAGAAAATTCGGCAAGGTAAAGGAGGTATTGTAATGGAAACAACAGTAAGAAAAAAAATCAACTTAAAAAAATCAGTTTTGTGGGCTGTTCTGATTGTTGTGGCTGTCATTCAGATCTTTCCGCTGATCTGGCTGGTTGATTTTTCGCTTGCAAGCAGCACAGAAATGTTTACCAGCGGTCTTCTGATCATTCCTGAAAAGATACAGTGGGGAAATTATGTGAAAGCTTTTGTCGATGGGAACTTCCTTCTTTATCTGAAAAATAGTATAATTATAAATGTACTGGCAGTTGTGCTGGTGGTACTTATTTCCATTATGGCGTCGTTTGCCTGCCGGAGGATGTGCTGGAAACTCAGTGGATTTGTCAAAACGCTCCTGCTCATGGGAATGATGATTCCGATTCATGCCACGCTTCTGCCTAATTTTAAGATATACAGCCGGCTTGGCATGACGGATACAATCTGGTCGCTCCTTATACCATATGTGGCATTTTCTCTTCCGCAGGGACTCTTCCTGATGTCAAGCTTTATGGAGGCGATTCCGGTGGAACTGGAGGAGGCGGCGGTTATGGACGGCTGCGGTATTTACCGGATTATCTTTCAGGTGATTACGCCGCTGTTGAAATCGTCCATCGTTACGGTGTCTATTATGACATTCCTGAATAACTGGAATGAGTTTATGATGGCGAGTACTTATCTGAGCTCTGAAAAATGGAAGACACTTCCGTTTTCTGTTCTGGAGTTTACAGGGGAATATTCTTCTAACTATGCAGTTCAGTTCGCGGTTATGGCTTTGACGGCGGCTCCGGCAGTAATCGTGTATCTGATTTTGAATAAGCACATTACCAAGGGCGTGGCGATGGGCGCGGTAAAAGGATAAAAGGCGGGGAACACAGATGAAGCGGATCAGGACATGGGTCAATAATCTGGGCTTGAGGGGGAAACTGATATTTTACGGATATCTGATTATTACGCCTGTCCTGATTGCTATCTGTATCGGGCTTGTAGTCAGCGATTATCAGAAAGTGATAGCGACGCGGCTGGAGAATGACACGATAAGTGTGGAATCTCTGGCGGAGAGCATAGAACTTCTGCAGACGGATGTCAAAGATATCTCTACTTATATCTGTATCAACGAGGAAATCCATGATCTGCTGTCCGAGGAAGACGCTCAGAACCTGAATGATCTGAATGGAAATGCCAGAGTGTGGCAGGAGGAAGCCCCCATGGAGGTCGTACAGGACATCATATCCCTGAAAGGAGAAATCAGGACCATCGCCATTTATCCGGAAAACGGCATCACTCCTTATCTGCGGGGGATGGACGGAAGTGTGCATCTTTCGACTATCGATGATGTAAGAAAAACCCGAATATATCAGGAAACGCTTGACAGTGATAACGGGTTTGTCTGGCAAAGCGTGCCGGAAGGAAGCGGTGATATTTATCTCGTAAACCGGACATCGAAGCTGGTGCTGACCCGGGAGATTTTCGACCTGTCGCAGCAGAGGACGCTTGGTTATCTGGTCATCGGCATCAGTACGGATCAAATCCAACAGTTCTGTGAAAATATTTTACAGGATGAGAGCGACGGGGTGCTTGTGCTGGATCCAAATTCCGGTGTGCTGGTCAGTGTCGGTGATCTGGATGAGGATGTAACGGCATTTCTGACGACCAGAGAATTTATCGAGACAGACTATCGGGAGCGCCCGATCCAGATTACATATGGGGATTATAGTATCGTATGCACCCAGCTGGGCAGTACATCCAGCATTATATGTAAGATCACGCCCCGCTATGAAATGCAGATTACATTTATGGACATAGCATATATGCCGCTGGCATTGATGCTGGGTATTCTGGCAGGGATGCTGCCGTTGCTGATTCTCATCTCAAATCTGGTAGTTAAGCCTCTCAGCCGGGTCAGCGAAGCGATGCAGGAGTTCTCGAAAGGGGACTTTGAGCAGCGGGTTGCAGTGACGACAGGAGATGAAGTTGGAGAGGTGGCGCAGTGTTTTAACAAGATGGCCGAGGATATCCGGGTGCTGATCAATGAGAATTACGTGATTACCCTGCGGGAAAAGGAGAGCGAACTGGCCGCGCTTCAGGCGCAGATTAACCCGCATTTTTTGTATAATACCCTGGACTCTCTGTACTGGCAGGCGACAGGAGCGGGAGATGATGAGACGGCGGAGAGTATTCTTGCACTGTCGCAGCTCTTTCGTATGGTGTTGAACCAGGGAAAAACAAAAGTAACAGCGGAGGAGGAGCTGGAACTGGTGTCCAGATATCTGCAGATTCAGAAAATGCGGTTTACATCAAAGCTGAGCTATGAAGTCATTGTGTCAGACGATGTAAAACAGGTGAAAATTCCGAAACTGATTGTTCAGCCGTTCGTAGAGAACGCGATTGTACATGGATTTGATAATGTCAGCACGCCCTGTTTTCTGCGCGTGTCTGCGAAAGTGGAAGGCAATATGGCGGTGTTTATGGTGGAGGATACGGGGGTAGGTATGTGGCAGGAGCAATTGGATGCGCTTCATGAAGAAGAACCGGAAAACTACTCCAGGCAAAGGGTAGGAAGGTTTGCCATACGAAACATTCTGGAACGGCTGCAGTTGGAGTACCGTGAGGATTTTCAGCTGGATATACAGAGTGAACGGGGAAAGGGGACAACAGTGGTCATACGGATTCCTCGCGGAAAAGCGTAAGGAATGTATTTGTCTCCGATGTAAAAAATGGAAAGATAACGGGGGATAAGAAAATGTCGCTAAAACTGCTGATTGCGGATGATGAGGATATGATACGAAGGGGTGTTGCAAAATATCTTCAATTACATTCGGATCGATTTACCCATATTTATGAGGCGGAAAACGGACAGGAGGCCATTGATATTATTCTGAAATACCATCCGGATATGATGCTTCTTGATGTGCAGATGCCGCTGAAGACGGGGCTGGATGTGATGCATGAAGCGGAAAGGGCTGGATTGCGGCCGGTTACCATTATTCTGAGCGGTTATGACGAGTTCCTCTATGCGCAGCAGGCGTTGAAGTTCGGAGCAAAAGAGTACTTTCTGAAACCCGTTCGGGCGGCGGATATTCTGGCATGTCTGAACCGGCTTGCAGATGATTGTGTTGATGCGGAACAATCTGAAAATGAAGCCGCACCACGGGAACAGGAGCTTCCACTGGTTACAGCGGCCAGGGAATATATAAAGGAGCATTATACGGAGAAAATTTCGCTGACGGAAGTGGCGGAAAAACTGGGAATATCGGGAGGATATCTCTCTACGCTCTTCAACCAGAACATGCACTGCGGCTTTGTAGATTATCTGAACGAGATACGGATAGACCATGCGTGCTCATATTTAGAGCAGAACTATCTGAAGAATTATGAGATTGCCCATAAGGTTGGATTTCAGGATGAGAAATATTTTACAAAGGTATTTAAGAAAATCAGAGGAGTGACGCCGAAAGAATATCGTAACAAAATTCGCGGGGAATAAGCTCTTCCTTTTGCGTGCCTCTTAGTTTCCCGGGAAACTGGAAAATTAAGGGGGCACTTTTTGATTGCCTCAAAACTTCTGAATGCACATTCCCGGGAAAATGAATGTAAAAATAAAAAGGAAATTCCGCTTTTTTGCCGAATTGTATTAAAAGAGGATAATACATATGAC
>JAJQAD010000108.1 GCA_021204005.1 Clostridiales bacterium | reverse complement strand
GGGTTTACGGTATCTACTACATTCAAAATCTTCTCCGCCGCATCCTCCAATGATTCATAAGCGCCGAAGGTCAACGACGCAAGCATCTCTCCGCACATGCCCGGGCCTTCCTCCGCCGCGATGATATCTACTTTGATGTTCAGCACGTTGGCGATAATCTTGCGCCAGAGCGGGCTCTTCGCGCCTCCGCCGCAGATTTTCGTGCGCTCAATCTGTACGCCGAGGGACTTTGCCACCTCAAAGGAATCGCGGATGGCAAACGCCACGCCCTCCAGCACCGCCTGGGTCATATCCGCACGGGTCGTATCCATCGTCATGCCGATAAACGTGCCCCGCGCATCCGGATTGTTGTGCGGGGAGCGCTCACCCATCAGATAAGGGAGAAAGAACACATGGTTTTCACCGAGATTCGTGATCATCTCCTGCTCTTTCGCATAATCTTTCGTGCCGATGATTTCATCCATCCACCACTTGTTGCAGGATGCGGCGCTCAGCATACACCCCATCAGGTGATAGTGGCCGTCCGCATGGGCAAACGCATGGAGTGCATTATACTTATCCACGCCGAATTCCCTGTTGGATACAAAAATCGTCCCGCTGGTTCCGAGAGAGATATTGCATCTGCCGTCGCCGACTGTGCCGGTTCCGACCGCAGCTGCAGCGTTGTCGCCGGCTCCGGCCGCGATTTTGCATGTCTCCGGAATCCCAAACATCTGCGCTACCTCCGGTTTTACCGTACCGGTGACTTCATAGCTTTCAAAAAGCTGCGGCAGCATCTCCTCCCGGATACCGCAGATCTCAATCATCTCCTGAGACCAGCGTTTATTTTTCACATCCAGAAGAAGCATACCGGATGCATCGGAGTAATCGCAGCTGTGCACACCGCAAAGCTTGTAGGCGATGTAATCTTTCGGCAGCATAATTTTCGCAATACGGACAAAATTCTCCGGTTCGTGCTCCTTCACCCAGAGAATCTTCGGAACGGTAAATCCTGCAAAAGCGATATTTGCCGTATACGAAGAAAGTTTTTCCTTTCCGATCACATTGTTCAGGTAATCGGTCTGCTTCCCGGTGCGGCCGTCATTCCAGAGGATAGCCGGGCGGATCACCTCATCATTCTCATCCAGGATCACCAGACCGTGCATCTGCCCGCCGAAGCTGATGCCCTCCACCTGGGATTTGTCAAAGCCCTCCACCAGCTCTTTGATGCCCTCACAGACCGCCGTCCACCAGTCCTCCGGCTTCTGCTCCGACCAGCCGGGGTGTGGAAAATAGAGAGGGTATTCTTTGGATACCACTTTCTCGATGCCGCCGTCCTGGTTCATCAGCAGAAGCTTGACGGCGGAGGTACCCAGGTCTACGCCTATATATAACATAATTTTTCTCCTACTTTTTCTCTGATGCAGGAAATCCAATCCATATCTGACGCTGACACGTCGATTTTCTTATTTTTCTCCGCATCAGATATGAAATTGGATTTTCTGCAATTTACGTTTCCTATGTAGTAAATAAAACAGTTTTATGCAAATGGATTCTCTGTCGGATAGCGCATTCCGGCCGGCTGGTTGTACCCAATCTCTGTGAGTTCCACCCCGATCAGCTTGAACACCTCAAACAGCGCTTTGCCGTGATGTCCGAATGCGACTGCGCCGTGGTGCGGATAGTTGCCCTGCACCAGCACATGGCGATAGAAACGATCCATCTCACTGATGGCAAAAATGCCGATGCCGCCGAAGGAGCGCGTCGCGACCGGGAGCACTTCTCCCTCCGCCACATAGGCGCGAAGCTTGCTGTCCGCGGTGCTCTGAATGCGGTAGAATGTGATATCGCCCGGAACAATGTCTCCCTCCAGGGTTCCGTTCGTCACTTCCACCGGCAGGCTTCTCGCCATAATCTTCTGATTTCTCATCTCCCCGCCGACAAGTTTGGAGGAGCAGGTGTTGCCGCAGTGGAAGCCCATGAAAGTCTCACCCTGGCGGTAATCATACTTCCCTTTGATATCCTCATTATAAATCCGATCTGCCACTGTATTATTGATATCGAGCAGAGTCACTGCATCATTGCTCACACACTGGCCGATATACTCACTGAGCGCACCGTAGAGATCCACCTCACAGGAAACCGGGATCCCGCGGCCGGTCAGGCGGCTGTTAACATAGCAGGGCACAAAGCCAAACTGTGTCTGGAAAGCCGGCCAGCATTTACCGGAGAGCGCGACATATTTGCGATAGCCCCTGTGCTCGTCAATCCAGTCAAGAAGTGTCAGCTCATACTGTGCGAGCTTTTCTAAAACCCCCGGCTTTTTATTGCCTGCGCCGAGCTCCGCCTCCATATCCGCAACCACCTCGGGGATACGTGCGTCTCCGGCATGCTTATTGAAAGCTTCAAAAAGGTCGAGCTCGGAGTTTTCCTCTACCTCGATGCCAAGATTGTAAAACTGCTTGATCGGGGCATTGCAGGCCAGGAAATTCAGCGGACGCGGTCCGAAGCTGATAATCTTTAAATCGGAGATGCCGACGACAGCGCGGGCGATTCCGATAAACTCATGCAGCATATCTGCACACTGCTGCGCGCTTCCGATCGGATTCTCGGGAATATATGCTTTTACATTGCGCAGCGCCAGGTTGTAGCTGGCATTGAGCATACCGCAATATGCATCGCCACGTCCGTCAATCAGGTCTTCCTCTTCCGCCGCGCCGATAAACATGGCCGGGCCGTCAAAATGCTTCGCCAGCAGCGTCTCCGAAATTTCCGGTCCAAAATTGCCAAGGTAGACACAGAGGGCGTTGCAACCTGCTTTTTTGATATCCTCCAGCGCCTGCGTCATATGTATCTCACTCTCCACGATGCAGATCGGACATTCATAGACCGCCCCATCACCGTATTTTTCATTGTAGGCCGCCATCAGGCGCTCCCTTCTTCCCACGGAAAGGCTCTCCGGGAAGCAGTCGCGGCTCACCGCCACAAGTCCAATTTTGATCTCAGGCATGTTTAACATTGTTTTTCCTCCTCGTATAATGAAATCAATTATCTCTGGATGTATGGTAACCTGCAATCTTCCTTTTTTCAATATAATATCGTGATTATTTTTATTATTTTTCTAACTGTGTGGTTGCAATCCAATGCTTACCTGCATGCAATTCGTTGTAATGCAGGCAAGCTGTGCCGTTACTGTACAAAATTTTGTCCCCGGGAAGTATTGATTGTCTTTTTTTCCCTGTAATGATAAAATGGCGATACGAAAAATGTTGAATCAGGGTATAGTTTCAGCATTATCTGCTTATGAATAGAAAAGTGCAAAAATTATTTTGTAATATTACAGCAAAAGGGGGCATTTTACATGAATATACAGAGAAATAATGATGGCATCTGCCGTCTGAACCAGCCGGGCGGAAAAACGCTGACATGGCATGAGGGTTCCGGGGTCACACTGCTTGAGGAAGACGGGTTATATTTTAAAGATCTGGAGCGGAGCGGCCGCCTGCTGCCCTATGAAGACTGGCGCCTGTCGGACTGGGAGAGGGCACAGGATCTTGCGCAGCGTCTGAGTGTGGAGGAAATAGCCGGGCTGATGATTTATTCTGTCCATCAGATGGTCCCGCCGATGTCCGGAGGTCCGTTTCCGGGAACTTTTGGTGGAAAATCGTTTGAAGAATCCGGCTGCGAGGCCTGGGAAATGTCTGATGAGCAGAAGAAGTTTATGGAGAGCGAACATATCCGCCATGTCCTGCTGTCTTCCGTGAAAGATGCCGCTACCGCGGCCAGATGGAGCAATGAACTGCAGAAGAAAGCAGAAAGTATGCCGCATGGCATACCGGTGAATATTTCCTCAGATCCGCGCAACGGTGCCAGCGATTCGGTGGCGGAATTTAAAGGCGGCGGGTCTGATGTCAGCAAATGGCCGGAGGGACTTGGATTTGCAGCGTGTTTTGACCCTGAGGTTGTAAGACAGTTTGCAAAGGATGCTTCCCGGGAATACCGTGCCATGGGCATCAGTACGGCACTGGGACCGCAGATTGACCTGTGCACAGAACCGCGGTGGATGCGCATGGCAGACACTCTCGGCATGGATACCAATGCGGTAAAACAGATGGTAAAAGCATACTGTGACGGCATGCAGACAACGGAAGATGCCGAAGGTTCCGGTTGGGGCAGGGAAAGCGTAAATGTCATGGTCAAGCACTGGCCCGGCGGCGGCACGGGAGAAGGCGGTCGTGACGCACATTATCCGTTTGGGCAGTTTGCTGTCTATCCGGGTGCAAACGCCGGGGAACATTTAAAACCGTTTACAGAGGCGGCGTTCCGATTGGATGGAGCGACCGGCTGTGCGGCGGCGGTCATGCCTTACTATACCGTGTCCTGGGGGATGGATTGCAAGAACGGGAAAAATGTGGGAAACTCCTACAGTGAATATATCATCAAAGATCTGCTGCGGGAAAAATACAGTTTTCAGGGAGTAGTCTGCACCGACTGGGGAATTACGCAGGATCCGGAGCCCTGTATTGACAGCTTCGGCAGCCGCTGTTACGGCATGAACCGGATGACAGAAGCGCAGAGGTGCCTGACCATTCTTATGAACGGCGTGGACCAGTTCGGCGGAAGCAGTGAAATCGCGCCGATTCTGGAAGCATATGAGATCGGCTGCAGAGAATATGGAAAGTCTGTGATGCGCAAAAGAATGGAGACTTCCGCGGCAAGACTTTTAAAGAATATATTCCAGTGCGGCTTGTTTGAGGATCCCTATCTGGATCCGGAACATTCCAAAGAGATCGTGGGCTGTGAAGAATTTTGCAGACACGGCTATGAAGCGCAGCAGAAATCGGTGGTTCTCCTGAAAAACCGGATTCTTCCGCTGACGGAGAGACCCTGCCTTCCGCTGAAAAAGGGAATCCGGGTCTATATCCCTGACCGGAAAATACGGGAATCAAAAAACTTTTTCAGAAAGTCCGTGCCGGCTCATACGGAAAACCCGGTTCCGGATTCAGTGCTTGCGCCTTACGCAGTACGCGTGGCCACACCCGGGGAGGCTGATGTTGCCCTTGTTTTTGTGGACAGTCCGGCCTGCGACCCTTATTCTCCGGAGGATGCTGAGCATGGCGGAAATGGATATCTGCCGATCACACTGCAATACCGTCCCTACACGGCAATGAAAGCCCGGGAGCACAGCATCGCCGGGGGAGATTTCAGGGAAGATTTTGTCGACCGCTCCTACCGCGGAAAGACAAATACCGCCTACAATGAAGCAGATCTGGACAATATTCTGGCCTGCCGCGAGGCGATGGGAGAAGCACCGGTGATCGTCTGCGCACGTCTGAATAACCCTATGGTGATGAGTGAGTTTGAGCCGTCTGCGGATGCAATCGTTGCAGAGTTTGGCGTCTCAAAGTCCGCAGTGCTTGACATTCTGTTTGGCGAATGTGACCCGACAGGACGGCTGCCTGTACAGATGCCGCGGGATATGGATACAGTGGAAAAACATTCGGAGGATATTGCGTTTGACCTGGTTCCTTATACGGACAGCCAGGGGAATGTTTATGATTACGGATTCGGGCTGCGGTATGAAGAGAAATAAAATTCGATTACTTTGTCAGAAAATTCTATTGTCAGTCGAACATTATTTTGTTAGGCTAAAATTTAATGAGCGCATGCGATGAACCGTACAGCCAGGCATGGAAGGTTTTACATGTCACGCTTGTATGATTAACAAACAACGAAATGCTGTAAGGGAAGCTGACTATGAATATAAATGAAGATTCCACATTCCGAAAAGCAAAAGAAGAACTAAAAAGGGAACGGAATATGATGCAGGGAAAATCATTCCGCCAGAAAGCAGGGTATTTTTTTACGTACTATAAAATCCCCGTGATCATCATTGCTGTCGTTATCGCCATCCTGATCTCCATATTATACAGCAGAGCCCAACACAAAGATTATGCTTTCCATGCACTGTTCGTCAACGCAGACAACTCGGCCCATGATGAGCAGATGGAGGCGGAATTCGGTGCATGGATTGACTTTGACAGCGACAAATATCAGGTTGTCATTGATTCTTCCATGTATATCGACGGCAATTCCCAGGGTTCCATCGCCAGCACGGAAAAACTGGCCGCTGAAGTCTCATCGGAGATTCTGGATGCCTGCATCATGCCTGAAGATCTCTTCTCAACCTACACCGGCGAAGGATGCTTTGGCGACCTCTCGAATTACCTCACAGAGGAACAATTGGAATACTATGCCGATCTTCTCGTCTATGACGGGAACACCCCTGTGGGCATCCGTGCAGACGATTTTGCAATCATAAAGGACGCCTCTCTGTACACATCAGAGGACGCCCCTGTCTTCGGTATTGTTTATAACGCTCCTCACAGCGCGGATTGCAGTCTGTTTCTGGATTATCTGACCGGCAGATAGACAGCGGATTATGGATATCTTATTTTTCTGCTATCTCCTCCTCGTCTGCATGCTGCGACGGCTCCTTTTTTCTGCAAAAGAATTCCGGCCACTTTTCATCCAGAACATATTTTTTTACAATAATGATGACCGCCACGCCGAGCACTGTCAGGAAGTTTTCCCACGCCGCCGTTTCGTTCACAATCATATGACGCACGATCACAAACATCATCACCTCCAGCAC
>JAJQAD010000172.1 GCA_021204005.1 Clostridiales bacterium | reverse complement strand
GGTATTTTCTTTAGTCAAGCTTCACTATGCTTTATATTATACAGGAAGCTATCTGTCCTTTC
The DNA here is from genome assembly GCA_021204005.1 of Clostridiales bacterium. Classification (GTDB taxonomy): domain Bacteria; phylum Bacillota; class Clostridia; order Lachnospirales; family Lachnospiraceae; genus Eubacterium_I. The sequence continues at coordinate 6,580 of JAJQAD010000172.1, read as the reverse complement.
GTACAAATTCTTTGCCGCGAAGCCTTTCGACGCCTTCCTGAAAACCATAGGTCCAGAGATATACCCTCTTGTCTATCCGTTTTCCAAGACCCGTAAAACTCTCGAACCAATCCGAATCATATTTTTGAAACAGGTCAGTCAGATTATCCGGGTAAACGGTATTGTCGTTAAGATCAAGGCCGCTTAATATATCTTCCATCTCGGCAAAATCTTCTTCAATATCAAACCCACTTATGTCATCATTCAGCTCGCCATCTTCATATAATCCGAGGAACTCCTGCTTTTTATCATTCAGATCCTCCCGGACGTCGCTCCATTCATATGTGTACTTATTTGAGCTGCACTGTATTTTTTCAACGAAATAATATGTGCTGTTGATATAACAAACCAGATTTTCCGGTGTAACCTGGTTATACCAGCTGGCGATACAATCCCCGGCATCGCCCTTGATGATCAGGTCTCCTTTTTCTTTATCAACAATATACCGGGTGGCAAGATTCCCGGATCCGTTCCTGTCTCTCCAGTCCATGATGAAAAAGTTATCATCTTCATGTATCAGCACCGGCTCGAATTCCTGTCCAAAATGGGCGAATTCGTCCCGCGCCCATCTTCTCTGTTCTTTGTCCATTTGGTCTCTCCTTTCCGGCGGCCCTTTCGGACCGCCACGGTGGAAATCAACAAGTTTCGTCGTGATATATAAGTTCCTTACCTATTAGGTAAAACTATCTAAGCGCAACCGGCAGTACCACTGCCCGAAAATCGGAACCCTGTTCATCCGGAGCAATCACCATGGGATGCTTGGGTCCGGAGAGTTGGAGTGCAATCCTATCACTGTCAATTGCCTTTAATGTCTCAATGAGCAACCGCAGATCAAATCCGATTGTCAAATCTGTTCCCGGCGCTTCCTCGAACATAACAACTTCACGGTAGTCAGCCATGAAATCCCGGATGCTGAGATTTATCACATCACCAGAAATTTCAAATACCGCCGGGGTGGATCCTTCCACGCACGCCCTGGCTCTCAGGCATGCATCCAACAAATCTTTCCTGTCAATAACAGCGCGGTGTGAAGTGTATTCGAACATCTTCTCGTATTGGAAAAAATCACCCTCTACCAGACGGGTGTAAACCTCCACCTCATCTGTAATAAACATAGCTGCCAGTTTGTTATGACGTATCATGACCTCATCACCCATTTCCAGGTTCAGAAGCCTGTTAACCGCGCTCTTTGGAATAAGCAGCGAAAACTCGCCCGGGTAATCGATCTTGTCCCATGCCAACACATGTCCGTCTAGCCCCGCAAAGTTCAGCGTCCCCCCAGAGGCTTTTAGGCTCATGGATTCCATCATAGGATTAGGATCTTTGTCAGAAACCGCATATGACACCCTTCTCATACAGTTGAGCATCTCGTCACATCGGATTGTAAATTCCTGCATTCCGTCAGTTGGTTCCTGCAGCTGTGGAAACTGCTCCGGATCTGCGGTCTGGTATTTATTTTTGATACGGTCCATTTTTACAGTGACAATATTGTCTTTGACGGATATATCAATCTCCCCATTCGGCAGGGTACTGATGATGTTCATCATCTTCATTGGAATGATGAAATGCTCCCCCTCTGCGGCCTCTAATTTGACCTTAACGGCTGTTTCCATATTGTTTGCAGTCAAATACCCGTCTTTTACCAAAATGCCCTGCAGCACCGGCATCGGCGTTTTCTTCGGCACCACATTCTTCAGCATATTTATTTTCTGTGATAACTCCGATTTCTGGACTTTCATTCCGCTTCACCTCCCAATCGCTTCTCCAATATTTCTCCGATATATTTCAGCTTTACTGCACCGATTCCTTTCAGACTTCCGATCTCATCTACCAGGCTCTGGATATCTATCATCTTTCCCGGTGCTGTCATCATCTTTCCGTGACGGATGCCTTCTTTCCTCGCCGCGGCCTCCCGCTCTTCGATATACTCCACAAGTTGGGCATCCGTCATTTTCCGTATCCGCACCGCCTGCTCATGCGTGGCCATCTCAGCATCCGTATACCGGCACTTTCTCTTTTTACCCATCGTCTTCCTCCGAATCTCCGAACAATCCTTCCGGTATCTCAATCCCATTATCGATACTGAATTTTTCAAAACATGCTTTGCACATATATGCATATTGTTTCGCCGTCCTGCCTCGCGCAGATCTGGCAAGCAACGCAACCATATCTGATTTTTTATAATGCAGAGTACACATACAACACTTGTCAAAGAGCTTCCGAATCATCTTTTCGCTGGATTTTTTTATCTGCAGCTGCTCCGGGTATTCCCGCCGCATTCCTTCCTCGCCCATAATCGGTAGCATGCTCTCTTTCATGAATACCGGCGTTCCCCATCTGTCACACTCATACACAATATTTTCGACCCATTCCCTCTTTGGCGTCACTTTGCCTTTTCGGAATCCCGTTTCGGCTCCGATAATAACCCAGTCTACCTGTCGGAACATAATATTGTGCTCCGGGGCAATATCGGACAGCAATGGTTCAATGCTGACAAAGGTGTAGCATCCCGCCGGCAACCTATTAAATCGGTCTGCATTTGATTCATCTGTTATCGTCGTGCCGTACCAGAAATTTTCGGCGGCAGGAACATCAGCCTGCACATACCGTTTGGGATTCTTGGTCAGAAACAGATAATTATGTATCGGCAGATTTTCACATGCGATCAATATCTGCTCGATCCACTCATCCGGTACCCAGTCACCCCAGACGTCAGACATTGCCCCAACAAAAATGTTGTTCCCCATTTTCAGCTTCTTCATGGTGTCTAAGCGATACTGATGGAATGTTGGCTCAAAGCCAAATGGATACACAAGTGGTTTCCCCGTTTCATTCAGCATTGCTTTTTCCAGGACATACAGATTGCCGCTTCCATCCCGTGCAGGAACTGCTTTATAATCATCTTTGGCCATCTTATTCAGCCGTACATCCCCGGAAAACCTTGCTACCATGCGTCTGGCGTAACAGTATTCGCATCCATGCCGGCACCCCGTTATAGGATTCCATGTGTGGTCGCACCACTCTATGGCACTTCGATTCATTGATTCTCGTCCTCCTCCCAATACTCCACGATATATTCCATCTGCGGATTTGCTTTCTTTGCGCTCTGTCCCGGAACCATCCGCCGGGTAATTCTGACTGCGTACCCCGCCTTGACAAGCAACGTGGCAATCGTCTGGCGGTCATCTTCATTCCACTGCACGGAGCCTTTACGTATACTCCGAATAATATTTCTCGCCATGTCACCCCGCCTTTCTGCTCGGCTGTTCTTTCTTTTTTGCCGCTTCCTTCATTTTCTTTTCAAACACATTTACAAACGCCTGCACCTCCGGCGGCATCCCGCAGTTATTCATCCCGCGACACTGCACTACCCGGCCTTGGTATTCCATCGTGAAATACGGTGTATCCGGTTCCTCTGCCTTTCTGGCAAAGAAGATGCTTGTCTTTCCTTCGGCCACTCTTCCGACATAAGTAGCAACACAATGATGCAATGCTTCGCCCTCTGCCTTAATCTCATCTCCAGACTTCGGAACGACTATAATCAGCCCTTTCCCTTTGATGGAAAAAGCATCCGTTCCATCATTTGTGCTGAAGATCTCGGCCATGGCTTTCTTCGTTTCTTCCATACGCTTTTTCGCCAGGCGCTCCTGCCGTTTTCTCTCCGCTCTGGCCTTTCTGTCCTGCATCGCCTGATACTCTTTTGCAGTCCGGTCATGCACTTTTTTGAAATTGGTCGGCATGTAATAAAACATATTGTCAAGGTCATACCCCAGCTTCTCGCACCATTTCAGATATTCAAGCCAGTCATTCGCCATATTCTGCTTACGCTCTATCCGCGGATCCGGCCGTTCGTTATAACGGTTGTAGGAATAGGACCACTGAGTTCCGCAGCCGCCCAAAGGATACGTTTCACTTTCTTTGGCAATATACTTCACGATTTTATGGAGCGTTGCATGCCGATTGGCCTGCAATAAAATGTTGGTATTCGCGCCAAATTCTTCATAATATGCTTCCAATGATTCCGGTGTGAACCGTATCCCGGATTTCTGCGCCGCTTGCAGAAGCCGCAGGTGTTCGCTCGTCCCGTCTATTGCCTGCAAAAGTTTTACATTAACCTTATCCAACCCCAGTATCTGGTAAATGGTATCGCCGTTATAATTTACTCCAGAGCAACTATACCAATACGACGATGACCGCATTACCTGCGCCGCCAGCCGGTTCAGGCCCATCTTACAGAGCCATTCCAACTTCGGAAACTCCAAATACTTTTTAATGCCGCCCTCGTAAGCTGCAGCTGTAGTTGGAATATTCTCGGATAAAATCTCCAAAGCGGAATATTTCATCGGCGTGTGCTCCCATGCCTGCGGCAGGTTCCCTGGATACAAAATACTCATCAAGCAATCAAACGCGTCTACTCCGGGACACCATCTGGACGGTCCCCTGTGCTTGTATGGAACCCAGTCATAATCAACGCATTTTGGCTTTCCATCCGGGAATGTATAAACAGCCCGCGACCACTCATGTATGGATTCTTCTACCCTGTCTCTGTTCACCAGGTCTGACAATCTGCGCTGGTCGTTCTTAATCATCCGAATGGCATGAAAATACCGAAGCATGAATCCTTCCTGCATCGGATCGACATATATAAACCATCTCTCGTCTCTCATGGTATAAGGCAGTCGGCCTTTTGCCTTGATCGTCACCTTACTTCCGCAGAACGGGCAAACACCTTTCTCGTTATTTCTGAGGCGAATATCCTTCCGATCCACAATGCCAATCTTTTTGCAATGCGTACATTCACATTCCGCTTTACCCCGTTGTGTCTCTTTGTAAATCAAATACCGGCTGAAACTCATCCCGTTTTCCCAGACCCAATCGAAAAACTCCTGCGGAGCTTCCCCAATCGGATCCATCACCGCATCCGTAGCGGCCAACTCTTTCTGATGTCGTGTACGAAGCCGTGTATTCCTTACTTTATTCTGGAACCGGAGCACTGCGTTCCACGGGATATGAGTGTCATTTTCGCGAGCATACTCTTTGAAGAAATCCTGTATCAGCTGTTTCTCGCCTGCGGTCCAGATGTAAACTTTGTTATAGTGCGTCCAGGTATCCTTTTTATTATCCCAGCTATACCCCAAGAGCGTGATACCATCCAGATTGTCAAAACCTCCTGTCAGCCACTTAACCTTTTCTGTCTCCAGATCCTGTGTAATATAATCTTCCGCAGAAAGAAATGTCCGAAGCTCCGCTTTTAAATCGCCTTTTTTGAGTTTGGAAATCCTGTAAAAATTCAAGAGCAGTATCTTATCATCCTCTACCATACGGGCCGTCACGATATGATTCAGACCATCGAGCCGATCTGCCATCTGTAACATTTCTTCCGTTGCCTGCTCTCTGGGGATGGCTGATAACTTTCTTTTATCCACAACCATCACCTCACATTCCCAGCATAGAGAAGAAATCCATCTGACCATCCAGCTCTTTGCTCTTTTTTCTGGGCTTCTCCTCTTTCTTTACTGGCGCCGACTTCTCATCTTCCTTTTCCGGCTTCGGCTTCGCCGCTTTCCGGACGGCAGGCTTCGCCTTTTCTTCCTGCTGTTTTTTCTTCATCTCTTTCCGCTTTTTAGCGGCGGCCTCTTTGTCCTTCCTTACCTGCTCCGCCGCTTTTTTCGCTTTCTCTTCCTCCGCGGCTTTATCATCCAGATGGTAATAATCCTCCGCCCATTCATAAACCACATCATCACGGACGCAGGAAGTACTTCCCTTTGACTGCTCTCTCGCTTTAGAATATATGTAATCGCGACACTTTCCCCATGTTTTATGCTCCTGGCAAATATCAGAGGCAAGGCTTTCCGATTCCGAAATCCGTTTCTGCAAATAATAAATCACTGGTTCAGCAAGAGCTTTATCTGTTGCTGTGTTCAATTCATTTTCCAGCTTCTCTTTTGCCCGATCTTTTACTGATTTATCCTCAGTTTTCATAGCTGCTTCTGCCGCCGTGATTTCCTCTTCCGCAGATGCTTTCAGACGTTCCAGCGCCCCATGCTTTATTTCAAACAAAGACGCGCCGGTTTTGTCATATACTCTGACAACATCACCAAAGGACGTATCGGGCAGATCGCCAAAGGTATATTCTTCTCCGTCAATCTGCACTCCCTGAACGCTGTGCGTCGGGCTCGTGATCGGATAATGCTCTGCTACGAATACCTCAGCTATCCTGTCAACCTTGGGCTCCAACGCTTTCCGTACATCGTCGCAGATCCGGGAGACAAAGCGGAAATCTTTTTCCTGTGATAACATCGCTTTACCCATTTACTGCAATCCCCCTCTTCTCCAGTTCTTTGATCCATACTGCTTTCATGCTATCTGTGCAGTGGGCCATGGCGTCCGCCCATGTCGGCCAGCGTCCGTGACGGTCATAGAAGATATACTGGTAAACGATGCTATCCCTGTAATGCGGATATCCCGGCTTATGCACCACGCCACATTCCGGACAGGTTCCTTTCGGTGTTATCTCGATCAGCTGTATCCCGTGCTGCTC
>JAJQAD010000218.1 GCA_021204005.1 Clostridiales bacterium | reverse complement strand
GATAACATCCGCCTTATCCCAGATGGCGTTTGCCTCCGATGACAACTCCGGCAGCCAGGTTCCTGCGATTCCGTTTCCGTTATCATATACTTCCGCTGTCTGTTGCATGCCGATCTGCAAAGCATCCTCCATTGTCATATCATTCAGAACAGGGCTTCCCTTTACCAGCACTTTCAGGTTAAGCTGCGGATATGCCTCCCGGATTACCTCCAGAAACAGCTTATCCAGAACACCCTCCCCCGCATTATCCGTCAAAAACAACAACTCTCTGCTATTGCTTAAATCCCTCTTCAGCATTTCATAAGTTTCTCCGAGGACACAACTCTGCTCCACATCCTTTAACAGTTTTTCCAGATATGCTTCCTCCACGTTTTTCACTGCGGAAAAATCAATGTAATTTCCCACCAGTGAAAACTGCAGTGCTTTCCGCAACGGATCCTCTGCGCTGTGAATATTCTTCCGGATTTCTGATTCTTTTTCCAACATTAACCGGTTATAATAATACTTTTCTTCAGAATAATCCCGAACCTTTCCAAAAATCTTCCTGTTCAGTTCCTCTATATCGCGCACGATTACCGGTGCGCAGACCTCCGCAGGCGCCTTAGATAAAATTTCAAACATGCCCTGTAAGAACGCAAGTTTCTGCTCTTCCCCTGCCTCCTGCGGGATGCTGCGCAGCTGACTTTCAGTCAGGCATTGAAGACATTCTGACCGCAATAATGTACTCATAAAATCAATCCTCCCACTTTCCGTTATACCAGTGTCTCCAGTTCTTTCATACTTTCTATATAATGCTGCTCAACCGGAGGCAAAAAATCATCCTGCTTTTTCTGATACTTAGCATATTCTTCATGAGCTTTTTGAATTGCCTGCTGATGAGTGACACGCCCCTTCGTAGTCAATATATCCCTTCTGGTCATTTTCAGATAATCATCAATCGTTTCCAACCAATCCTTCATATACATCGGTTCATGTTCCAGAGCGCGAACCTCAGCAATATCCAGATAGGCAGACACAATTTTATTCAACGCATCCAATTCCGACTGCGTCAGATAATTTTTGGCAATTTCCGTATCTGCTCTCCCGATTTGTTTTCCTGACCATGATGTCAGCCCCATGTTTACCTTATCCGCATCCGCTCGTTCGTATACGATCTCAGCTGCCGTGTGTTTATGAGCGGCCCAGTGCATTTTGTTCTGCACCTGTTTAAAGAATAATACAGAGGATTCTGCCCTTGGATCATAATCAATGCTAGTGGCATAAATCTCAAGAACCTTACGCCAGAACACTTTCTCAGAAGAACGAATGTCCCGTATACGAGCTAACAGTTCCTCAAAATAATTTCCGCCACCCAACCGCTTCAAGCGATCATCATCCAATGCAAATCCTTTCTTCATGTATTCTTTCAGAATTCCACTCGCCCAAATGCGGAATTGTGTTCCTCGCAGGGATTTCACACGATAACCAACAGAGATGATCACATCCAAATTATAATATTCGATATTTCTTGATACCTGCCGATCGCCTTCCATTTGAACTGTTGCAAATTTTGCAACAGTTGCCTCCGGTCTCAATTCACCCTCAGCAAAAATATTCTTTATATGCCTGGATATGGTCGATCTATCCCGCTGAAAAAGCTCCGCCATCTGGTCAATTGAGAGCCATACCGTATCCTCCTCAAAAGTAGCCTCTATCTTTGTCAACCCATCTTCAGTTGTATACATGATAATGTTGGACCGATTCATGCTTCTTTTTTCTCCTTGCGAATATTCCTCGTGCGCCATGACAAAAAATGTATGTTATACACTTATCATAACACAAAACCAAAAGTACGCAATGGGTAAATATATGTTATTTTGTTGTACAGTTGAAAGCCACTGTTTACATCCAGGATATCCACAACATCTTTACCGGATAATCCCAACTTATTCCCAGGAACACTCAGCAGAATCCCATACCATTTTCCGTTATCCTGATGACGCAGAACTGCATAGGATGGATACCTCTCCCATAAATATTCCGGCTCCGTACCGTACTTCTTTTTCACATAATCAAATATGTTCTGTCTGTCCATATCCCTCACGCCCACTCCCCTCTACAGAATCCGCTCTGGCCGGAACTTCAGAAAATCCCCCGAAACCAGATGATAATTTATCCCATGATACTCCCCTCGGATACTGTCGTGATACCGACTTTCCCCGTGACAGTGAGAGTACACCACATGCTCCGCGTGATATTGCTCCGCGATTTTTGTAAAAGCGCTCTCCTTCTCTATCACACTGGTCGGAGGATAGTGCAGAAACATGATAAATTTTCGATATCCATCCGCCGCAGCCGCATCGAAGGATTGCTACAATCTTGCGATTTCACGATCGGTCAGCTTTTCGGCATGCGCTTCCTTTTCCTCATCCCAGCCGACGATTCTCCCTCTTCGATCCAGATAAAAGGGACCTTCAAACGTATACCCCTTTGTCCCGACCAGAGCATAGTCCTCATAAGCATAATAATTATTCTGCAAAAACGAAAGCCGCCCCTGATATTCCCGGTTCAGCCGCTCGGTTTTCTTCGCATCCCAGAACATATCGTGGTTACCGCGGAGCAGGATTTTCCGCCCCGGCAGTGCTTCAATAAAAGCCAGATCTTCCCGGCATTCCTCCAGCTTCCTGCCCCAGGAATGGTCTCCGGTAATCACCAGCGTATCCTCCGGTCGAATCAGCCTGCTGCAGTTTTTCTGAATTTTCTCCTCATGTTTTTTCCAGACACTGCCAAACAGATCCATCGGTTTATCTGCCTGGAAGGAAAGATGAAAATCTCCCATTGCGTATAATGCCATAAGCGCTCCTGTTAACTATTTGCGATTCCTGCCGCAGCACTTTTTATATTTCTTCCCGCTCCCGCAGGGACAGGGATCATTGGGATACACTTTTTTCACCCCGGAAGTCACTTCGCCGCTCAGCCCATTTTGAAAGCCCATCACGGGAATGGACGCCGCATTGGAATCGGTATCTACCCGAAACCCTCTTACCTCAATCTGATCTTTCGCCTCCTCCAGCATATCTGCCGCCATACTGCTCATCGGAACAATCGTCGGCATTTGTCCCGAGGCTGCTCCCGGAGACATGAGCGACATCTCCACAGGCATATGTCCGCGCAGTTCAAACATTCGCGTATGATTGTTCACCTGCATCAAAATGTTGAAAAACCACTCTGCCTGCCTCTGTGAATCAAAAACAATATCCCGGGCATTTATCTCGTCCATAAAATCCGACGGCATTCCACCCGCAGCGAACTCAGCGTAAGCCACCGTACACAATTCGTCGCACATCTCATCGCTCTGTCCCATCTCATCTCGAAAAAAAAGCAAACAAGTTCCGATACGCATCCTCCGCTGAGGGATAGCCATCCTCCGCGTAAGAAATAATTTCGAGCAGTGTCGGTATATAATATTCCACATCCCGCTGTCTCTTCATAATCCGCCGGTACATATTGTTTTCTGCAAGCGCTCCGGACACCACCGTCTCCCCAATCCTGCGGCACGGGTTCCTATATTCCGGTATTTTGTCAAGAATTTCCAGGAATTCCGAATAAGACACTCGAATGTCTTTCTCTCTCCGATACATCCGATATAAAACCTTTGCCGGTGCCGCAACATGAATCAGATCAAATGTCTGCAGGCAGACGATCATCCACTCCGCTTTTCTGTGAAAATCACGATATCCGGTGCGCTTCAGGATCTCGTAGATTGTCTTAACCTCTTCCGGCACTTCATACTGGCCATCCGAAAAGACTGCAATGTAACACATACCCCAGAAAAGATCCAACCGCTCTGTTTCCCGCCGGTTCGGTAAAAACCGCCCCTTTTCCATAGCGTTCTCAAATGCGTCCAGATCCTCCTCGTCCGCTTCCAGGAGTTCTTCCCGCATGACGTCAGGCTCCAACAGATGCCTCGCAATCTCGAACGCCAGCTGAGCTTTCCGTTTTCCCGCCACCTTTAAATTATAATCCTGCGCCAGTTCAACAAGCTCCGCCTTTGTATCAACCGAGAGAATCCCTTCCACTGTCGCCTTTTCATATGTTTGTTTTCCCAGTCTCTGCTCTACAAGCTTACGGCTCTCCTGCCGCGTGGCATTATACAGGTCGTCAATCATATCCTGTACCGCTTGTTTTGCCTCTTCTTCCGAGGCTGCATAAGTATCGGTATCTGCATCATATCCAATTCGTTCTTTGAGATGGGTCATCGGACCATCCATGACTTTCTCTGCGAATTGCTCAGTGATCTGCTCTGATAACTTTTTAATGGCTGTATGTGCGGATTCCTTACTGTGAATATCCCGGTTCACCATCTCTGTGCAAAAGCCCAGGCCAATCCGTTTTTCCTCGACCTCCTCCAGAAGCTCTGCAAAGTAAAGGTATTCCGTCTCACGTTTTTCCAAACGATACCTCTCCTCCAGAATATCATTGATCTGTCCGCGGCGTTTCCAGAAGACATCGTTCTTCGGCGATTTCTCCATCAGAAGAATCGGATGATCCAACGGCAGCTCTGTCTCATTGTTTGTCACATCCAACGCTTTCTCTATCTCCACACGGTACTCAGGCAGCTGAACCGCCCTCCCGCGGATACGAAACGTAAACCACTTCTCATTCAGAAACCACTCATTAACATAGGTATCCGGCGCATTCAGATAGTCATAGTAATAATCATGTACATGCGCATCCTCCTCATGCCACTCAATCAGACGGTCTTTTTTCTGGTAAAACTCAAACTCGAACCGATCCGACTTTGGGAGTTCCAGAAGTTCCTCCAGAATCAGCGCCATCTGCGCGAAAGTAATATTCGACGGCACATACGCCCGCCTCCAAATCGGCGGTTTTTCCCCCTTCCGTATCATTTTAACCTGAAAAAAGATAACCTCATTTGTACTCATGATTCTTCTCCTTCGCCCGTTTTTTCTGAATCTATTTTACAAGCTTCTGTTCTGCAATCTAACCTTGTTCACTTCTACCAAGTATACTCTCGCCTTACAATTAACCTTTCAGGATCACACCGAAAAAATCTTCTCCAAAAAGTCCCCGCCATCCCGGAATATCTCAATCCGGTCACAGTCCCCGCTGCGGTCTCTAAAAGCCGGGAATAAAAAGCCACTCTCCGGTTTCCCCGGATTATAATCCTGATCCACCCGGCAGACCGCGCAGACCAGAAACGAATACACTTCCTCCGATTCCCCCTGCCACTCCCGGTCGCTGCCATGCAGTGGAACATCATAACTCCCGTAAAATAAATAAAAAGCAAATGGTTCAGAAGAATGATATCTCTCCCCGACAAGTTCATAGAGAACGTCCAGCAGGGCGTCATTTTTCAACCCGCAATCCAGAAGTGCCATCAACATCTGCCAGACCGTTCCCGGCTTTTCATCCGCCGCTTCAAAACGGTATTCCCGCAGCTGCTCATTTGTCCGGGAAAACGGAATTGCCTTCGCAATTTCCAGATTTGATTTCTGCTCCGCAGCCGTAAGCTTCTTAAAATGCCGATTAAACGTTCCGTCTATGTAACCATCTTCATCAAAATACGCGCCCGCGATTCTGGAAAAACAGTTACGGCTCAGTGTCATCCGCCGTGTGAGTTCCAGCATATCTTCACGATTGATTCTGCCAGATTGGTGCATTTCATTATCTCCTATGTTTCACATATCACAGTCCAGGTTTTCGAATGTTTTTTTCAACCCGACATGTACATTATACATCATCCATCTTTCTTTGAATAGAAGGCACTCTGGACTTTTAAAAAACTTTTTAAAAAATGCTACTGTCTGCATACTCCCATATGCGCGCTCCTTCAGGAAAGTTTTTTGCAGCAAATCAACTCATAAATTGCGTCGAATGCCAAGTTTATGCCATTTACGCCGAATGTCAAATTTGTGCCTTACTTTACCTGACAATTAAATTATGCTATTATTATATCAAATACGAGCCTGCGAAGGAGGAGTGATGGTTCTATGGCTATCGCAGTCAACATCTATTACACCGGCATTGATGGAAATGCCAGAAGATTTGCACAAGAGATGGTAAGCAGCGGCACAGTCGAACAGATTCGCGCCGAAATGGGCAATCTCCGTTATGACTATTATTTCCCTATGGATGATCCGGAGACCGTACTGTTGATTGATGAATGGGAGAATCAGACAGCAATTGACAAACATCACACGTCTCCTATGATGGCAACAATTTCTTCCCTGCGGGAAAAATATGATCTTCACATGAAAGTTGTGCGATATGTTTCTGAAACGGGAGATATCCCCGCTCAGGATAAACAATATATCAGAAAATGAAGGAGGTTCACTATGGGAAAAATCGTACAGACAGCAGGGCGAAACGCCCTCGGAGAATTCGCTCCGGAGTTTGCGCACTTTAATGACGAGGAGTCATTTTGTCAAGGGTAAATTGGAATTTTTTGCTTGATAACAGATAAAAAACCGGTTTTATTACGAAGATCAAAAGGAGGATCAGATAAAATGGTAAAACAGACAGCCGGAAGAGATACGCTTGGGGAGTTTGCACCAGAATTTGCGAGACTAAATGACGACGTTCTTTTCGGACAAGAATGGAACCGGACGGATAAGCTTTCCCTGCGTGACCGTTGTATTGTGA
>JAJQAD010000024.1 GCA_021204005.1 Clostridiales bacterium | reverse complement strand
CTGTTGATCAGATCAACGAGGCAGGCGGTATCGAGGTTGACGGCACAACCAAGACGATCGAGCTTGTTTTCGCGGATTCTGAGTCTGATGCGACGAAGGCTTCCGAGGCGGCGAACAACCTGATCTCCAGCAAGGATGTCGATATCATGCTGACTGCCAAGACGGCTGACACAACTGTTCCGGTGGCGGCTGCCTGCGAACGTGCGGGTATCGTCTGCCTGTCCGTTGACACACCGGATGAGGCGTGGGCAACATCTGACTACACTTACAGCTACCATGCAGGATTCAACACCGAGAACGAGCTTTCCTGCTTTGCTGATGCATGGGATCTGGCAGGTATCTCCGGCGGTACGGTTGGCGTTATGCATGCTACCGATACCGAGGGTCAGACAATGATCGACGCGATCTCTTCCTATGCGGAGTCCAGAGGTTATGTCGCATATGATCCGGGTGCTTACACATCCGGCGCTACCGATTACACTTCCATTATCAACAACCTGAAGAGTGAAAACTGCGACGCGGTTGTCGGCGTTATGCTGACTTCTGACTTCGGTACATTCTTCTCCCAGTTAAAGTCTTCCGGTTATATGCCGACCGTTGTTACCGTAGCGAAGGCTACCCTGTTTACGGCGGATGTTGATTCCGCAGGTGCAGACGGACTTGCTTCCGGCCTTTGCTCTGAGGTATGGTGGACTGCTGATCATCCGTATACTTCTTCCATCTCCGGCCAGACCTGCGCTGAGATCGCAGAGGCATGGATCGAGACTGTAGACGGTTATGACTATGCTCCGGCTACCGCTGGTTATGACTATGCAAATGTTGAGATTCTCTACAATGTACTGAAAGAGGCCGGTACTCTGGATGCTGATGCGATCGCTGCTGTCTGCGACGAGATCGAGTTTGATACTATCATCGGAACCATCAATTACAACGAGTCTCATTACTCCGTACAGAACCTCTGCACCGGCCAGTGGATCTACAATGAGGATGGCACATGGACGCAGAACATCATCGCTGCTACGCAGGTTGATGGTCTTGAGCCGACCGGCGAATTCGTACCTTTCGAATAATTTGGAAAACGGATGTCTGTGACATCCTGGATTTACAATATGACAGGTAATTCCAATTACAGAAGTAACCGTTATAGAACACTTCTATAACGGTTACTTTTAAGATGCGCGGGGGTGCGTAAGGAATATGACAGCTATGCTGTCCGCATCCCGCGCAGCGATTATGAGGCAACAGCCGTCTCATAATCGAGAAAGACTAAATAGAGAGAACGGGAGGTATCGTTTTGAGCGCAATTTTAACTGTTACAGACCTCGGCATTTCTTTCGGCAGCAACCATGTTTTAAAGAACATCAACTTTGAACTGGGCGAGGGGGAAGTACTGGGCGTCATCGGACCGAACGGCGCAGGAAAGACGGTTATGCTGAATATCCTGACCGGCACATTGAAGCCGACCAAGGGCACCATCGTTTTCCAGGGCAAAGAGATCTCCGGACAGGGGATCACGGAGCGCTGCCGCGGCGGCATTGGCCGTACGTTCCAGGTGCCCCGTCCCTTTGAGCAGATGACCGTGTTCGAGAATATCATGGTCGGCGGCGTCTTCGGGGCAGGCATGTCTGAGGCGGAGGCCAAGAAGAAGGCCATCGAAGTGTCAAAAATCATCAAGCTGGATGACAAGCTGGAGCTGTTTGCCGGCAAACTCGGTCTGCTGGACCGGAAACGGCTGGAGATCGGGCGTGCCCTGGCGACGGAGCCGAAGATCCTGCTGTTAGATGAGGTTGGCGGCGGCCTGACCGAGTTGGAGGTCGGTCTGATCATCGACCTGGTAAAGACCATCAAGAAACAGGGCGTGTCTGTTATCTGGATCGAGCATATCATCCGCACGATGCTGGAAGGCACGGACCGTGTCATGCTGGTAGCGGACGGCGTGGATGTCATCACAGGCGTGCCGCTCGAGGTCATGAATTCCGATGAAGTGAAGAGAGTATATATGGGAGGAGGGGACGACGAAGAATGAGCCTGTTAGAAGTAAAAGATATTGATGTCCATTACGGGGATTTCCTCGCCCTGCAGGACGTTTCCTTAAACGTAGAGCCGGGCGCCATCGTATCCCTCATCGGCGCCAACGGCGCCGGCAAGTCCACGATCATGAACACGATCTGCGGGTTTAACAAGCCGACAAAAGGACAGATCATTTTTGACGGCCAGGACATTTCCGGGAAGAAGCCCAGTCAGATCGCGAAGCTCGGCCTTTCCATGGCTCCTGAGGGCAGCCACTGTTTTGAGCGGATGACCGTACAGGACAATCTGCTGATGGGCGCTTACCTGGCAAAGGGGAGCGAGCGCAAGGACAGGCTGGAGGCGGTATATCACCTTTTCCCCGTCTTGAAAGAAAAAGCAAACCAGATGTCCACATTCCTCTCCGGCGGACAGCGGCAGATGCTCGCCATCGGGCGCGGCATCATGACCCAGCCGAAGATCCTGCTCCTGGATGAGGTTTCCTTAGGCCTGGCACCGGTGGTCATCAACGATATTTATGACAAACTGAAAGAGATCGCGGACAGCGGTCTGACCATGCTGATCGTGGAACAGAACGTGAATCGTTCCCTTTCCGCTTCCGATTACGCTTATGTGGTTCTGGAAGGTAAGATCGTGATGGAAGGCAAGTCCAAAGATCTGAACGTGGATGAAGTAAACGACGCTTACTTCGGTATCGGCAGCTTCGCCCACGATGCCCAAAAATAAAGACAAAGGAGTGAGATAAAATGATTCAATGTATAGTTACGGGAATCCTCCTTGGGGGATTGTATTCCATGATCGGTATCGGTATGTCCCTTGTCTTTGGTATCATGGGATTGACGAACCTGGCTCATGGCGACCTGATGATCCTCGGTACCTACATCACCATGGTGGCAGCGAACGCCTTAGGCTGCAACCTGGTCGTATCCACCATCATCTCGGTGATCGTGATGTGCGTCCTCGGTTTCCTGATCCAGCAGTTCCTGGTCAACCAGGTTATGGACAAGGGTGACGCGCCGGCGCTGCTGGTGACGTTTGGTTTGTCCATCTTCCTGTCGAACCTGATGCTGAAAATATTCAGTGCCGATAACCAGATCATCAACAACCCGCTGGCTTCCAGAAACGTGGTCACCACACAGTATCTGTCTATCTCAGCCAGCTACCTGATCAGCTTCATCATCGCCTGTGTGATCATCATCGGTCTTTCCCTGATGATGCAGAAGACGAATTTCGGCCGGTCCATCCGGGCGACTTCGGATGATGTCATGGCGGCGGAGCTGATGGGCGTGAACACCAAGCTGGCCTATGCGGCGGCCATGGTGATCTGCATGGGCATCACGGCGGTGGCCGGATCCCTGGTAGGTTCCACTTTCACATTCTACCCGTCCTCGGGTACACAGTACCTGATCATTGCCTTCGGCGTAGTGGTCATCGGCGGCATGGGCTCCCTGTTCGGCACCCTGATCGGCGGCATCCTCCTGGGTGTGGCGCAGCTGGTGGGCGGCAACATCTTCGGGTCCGGCGTGCAGATGCTGGTGGCTTACATCGTGCTGCTGGTTATCCTTGCCCTGAGGCCGAACGGATTGTTTGCGACTTCCGCGGTGAGAAAGTAAAGGGGGCGGATGAAAATGAAAAATATGAAAAAATCAAGTCTTATTTTACTGATCGTCGTTGCTGTAGTGCTTTTTGTGGTACTGCCGCTTGCAGGATCTTCGTACCTCTTAAATATTCTGACCCTGATGTGCCTGTACCTGGCCATGAGCCAGATGTGGAACCTGCTGGGCGGCTACGCCGGCATGTTATCACTGGGCATGCAGGCCTTCATTGGCCTGGGCGGCTACACGCTGACCATCCTCTCGGTGAACTATGGGGTAAATATTTACCTCTCCATCATCATCGGTGCCGTGATCTGCATGCTCTTCGGTCTTGCGGTGTCACCTGCTATCTTTAAGATGAGCGGTGTGTACTTTGCCATCGGTACCTGGATCATCGCCGAGGCGCTGAACATCTTCTTCTCAAACTGGAAGTTTGTTGGCTATGCGAAGGACTGGTCCATCAACACCGTTTACGGCATGAGCTATAAGCAGCTTTACTATACAGCCCTGGTGGTGGCAGTGCTGGCCACACTGATCGTGTACTGTCTGCTGCGCACGAAGACCGGCCTGGCACTTATGGCCATCCGGGACAGTGCTTCCGCGGCGGAAGTCATGGGCGTGGAGCTGTACAAGACAAAGCTTCGCTGCTATATGATCGCCTGCTTCATGATGGGGCTGATCGGCGGCGCGCAGTACATGCAGACGGCGTATATCAACCCGTCCACGGGATTCTCGATTAACTGGACGATTGCCATGACCTTTGCGGTCATCATCGGCGGCCTGGGGACGATGGAAGGACCGATCGTGGGATCTGTTCTATATGTTGTCATTGTGCAGATCATGTACAACTTCACCGGTATGTCGAATATCGTGCTCGGCATCATCGCCATCGTGGTTATCCTGGTGGCGCCGGACGGAATCATGGGAACAATCTATAAGAAGACCGGATTCCAGATCCTGTCGCCGCGGCGGAGTATCCCGAAAGAGTGATCGGGAAGAGACTTTGGCAGAAAAGAACTGCACAGTTGGGAAAGTTTTAGAGACAGATATTTAGGGAGCATCGTATCTTGCGGTGCTTCCCTTTTTCTTTTTTAATTTGTGTTGAGATTTTGTCAGTTTAGTTGGTTGGCAGTGAAATAGAATTCAGTAGCGTTCCCTTTCACGATTGTGCAACTTTCATAAAAAGAAGAGGGTTGAGGTGGGAAAAATAAAACTTTATCCAAAGATGAGATGAAGTATGGATTTTTTGGCAAAAATATATTAAAATAGCATTCGGTAAAAAACGTCAGGATAAAATCAGGATGGTGACTGCATGAGGAAAGAAGAGTTATACAGGTATGTTGACCATACGGCATTGAACGCCTGGAGTTCATGGAAAGATATCAAGAATTTATGTAATGAGGCCATTATTTTTCGGATGGCGTCTGTGTGTATCCCAAGCTCTTATGTCAAGAGGGTCAGTGATTCTTTTCCCGGATTAAATATCTGCACTGTTGTCGGTTTCCCGCTCGGTAATGCGAATACTGCGGCGAAAGTCGCGGAGACCAGACAGGCGATCGCGGACGGAGCGAACGAGATTGATATGGTGATCAACCTCGGTCTGGTGAAGAACAGTAAATTCCAGAAAGTGACAGATGAGATCCGGCTGGTGAAAGAAGCGGCCGGCGATCATATTTTAAAAGTCATCGTTGAGACCTGTTATCTGACAGAGGATGAGAAAATCGCGGTATGCCGCTGCGTCTCGGAGGCGGGCGCTGATTTTATCAAGACATCCACGGGCTTCGGCAGCGGAGGAGCTACGCTGGAGGATGTGAAGCTTATGCGGGAGCATATTGATCCGCAGGTGCAGATTAAGGCGGCCGGCGGCATCACTACCCGGGAGGAGATGGAGCAGTACATTGAGGCGGGCTGCAGTCGGATCGGGACAAGCCGTGCGATCCGGATTTTATCGCAATAAGATGAGCATCGTTTTTGCTGCGTCAGATGTGAAACGTCTGTTTTTGCGCATGTGAGGCGAAAGGCTGTGAATCGTTACTATCAAAGGTTACCCGCAGGATGGCAGACCGGTTTTGGCCGGCAGTGATTCTGCTTTAATAAAGACAATATTTAAAGAAAAGGAAGGTTGAGAGTAGTATGGCAAAGATTGATTTGAATCAGTATGGCATCACCGGAACTTCAGAGATTGTTTACAATCCGTCTTTTGATTTCCTGTATGAGGAAGAGGTCAAGCCGGAGCTGGAAGGCTATGAGAAAGGCCAGGTCAGCGAGCTTGGCGCTGTGAACGTTATGACCGGTATCTATACCGGACGTTCTCCCAAGGACAAATATATCGTGATGGATGAGAATTCCAAAGATACCGTATGGTGGACTTCCGATGAATATAAAAATGACAATCATCCCGCCAGCCAGGAGACCTGGGAGGCGGTAAAGAAGCTGGCGGTTGATGAACTCTCCGGTAAGAGACTTTTTGTGATGGATGCGTACTGCGGCACGAATGCGGACACCCGCATGGCAATCCGTTTTATCATGGAGGTTGCGTGGCAGGCTCATTTTGTAAAGAATATGTTTATCCGTCCCTCCGAGGAGGAGCTGGAGAACTTCAAGCCGGATTTCGTGGTATACTGTGCATCCAAGGCAAAGGTTGAGAACTACAAAGAGCTTGGTCTGAACTCTGAGACCGCTGTCGTATTCAACATCACCAGCCGTGAGCAGGTTATCCTGAATACCTGGTATGGCGGCGAGATGAAGAAGGGTATGTTCTCCATGATGAATTACTATCTGCCGCTGAAGGGCATTGCCTCCATGCACTGCTCCGCGAACACCGATATGAACGGTGAGAACACGGCGATCTTCTTCGGCCTCTCCGGCACAGGAAAGACCACCCTTTCCACAGACCCGAAGCGTCTGCTGATCGGCGATGACGAGCATGGCTGGGACGACAACGGCGTCTTCAACTTCGAGGGCGGCTGCTATGCGAAGGTTATCAACCTGGATAAGGAATCCGAGCCGGATATCTACAATGCGATTAAGCGCAACGCTCTGCTGGAGAACGTGACTCTGGATGCGGACGGCAAGATTGATTTCGCGGATAAGAGCGTGACGGAGAACACCCG
>JAJQAD010000165.1 GCA_021204005.1 Clostridiales bacterium | reverse complement strand
GTTGGAGAGATAGGATAAAAGCTGATCCACCACATCCGGAACCGGAATCTTTGCAAGAAGGAACACAAATCCGACCACAACCGCGATATTGATATTGTTGACAAACATTTTCCGAAAGCTCAGCTTATCCTTAATATCATAATGCCAGGTCAGAAGTTTGATTCCCACCGAGAAAATCAGCAGATTCGAGACCACATTGCCAAGAGCCATCAGAAACATTCCCTCGCTCCCGAAAACAGAGAGCGCAAGCGGAAGTCCCATGAACCCGTTGTTCGCCAGCATACAGCTGTATATCCAGACGCCCTGTTCTTTTTCCGGAATGCGCATTGCCTTCACCAGAAAAAATGTCAGAAGTCCGGACAGGCCGTGCAAAAGCACGACTCCCACAAAAATCTGCCAGTACGGGCTGGAACTGGTCTTGCCCTGCTGGTCAATGATGGAGCAGAATACCGTCACAGGCATGGTCACCTTCAGGACCAGGTTGGACAGGTCCGGTATGCTGCTTTTCTGTACAACGCCCTGTTTTCCGATAAAATAGCCCAGGAAAATCAGGGCAAAAAGGATAAATACACTGGTTGCTACAACACTCATCACTGGCTCCGTTTCTTTATAATATCTTATTGTTACTATTCATCAAACTCCACAGTCACGTAATATCCCCGCGGCGTTTCCTTTACCTCAACCACTTTCCCTTCCGTGGATTTCAGCCGCTCGCGAAAGGAATAGTTTGCTGACATCGCATAGGATTTTCCCAGCGTATAATACCAGGAGTCAGGCAGGCGGCTCTCCGTAACAGGAAGGATGTCCCCCTCTTTTAAAAGTCCGGTCCGTTCCATTTTAAATTCCATCCGCCGCACGGTAAACCATCTCCAATCTTTTCCTGCACATTTTACGTTATCTGACGCACTTCGCAGTAAGCGCGAAGTACTGTCCCGAATAGATACTTTCTCACTATTTTACTCCAAAGGGAAATAACTCTCAAGTAAAAAATAGCTTATATTGCGATTCCCGCGTATTGCGTCATATAGAGTTCATAATATTTCCCTTTTTTTGCAAGCAGTTCCTCATGGTTTCCGGTCTCCACGATCTCCCCATGATCCATGACGACAATAATATCTGAGTCCCGGATGGTGGAAAGTCTGTGTGCAATGACGATGCTGGTCCGGTTCTGCATGATATGCTGCATCGCATCCTGAATTGCTTTCTCTGTGCGGGTGTCCACATTGGATGTCGCTTCATCAAGAATCAGTATCCGGGGATCAGCAACAAAAGCCCGGGCGATGGCAAGGAGTTGTCTCTGACCCTGACTGATATTTTCGCCGGAACCTGTCAGCACAGTTTTATCTCCGTCCGGCAGGAGACGGATCATCTCCTCACAGTGGCTGAGCGTCACGGCTCTCTCTACTTCCTCATCCGAAGCATGTTCATTCGCATATACCAGATTATTGTGCACAGTATCCGAAAACAAAACGGTATCCTGCAGCACGATTGCCACATCTTTCCGCAGACTCTGCCTTGCAACATCCCGGATATCCTGCCGGTTAATTCTGATCTCCCCGCTGTCGATATCGTAAAACCGCATCAGCAGGTTAACAATCGTTGTTTTTCCGCTGCCCGTCGCTCCCACGAGAGCCACCTTTTTCCCGGACGGAACGTTCAGAGTAAAATCGCGAATCACGGGCGTCCCTTCCTTATAAGCAAAATTCACATTGCAAAACGTCACCTCCGCATTGTTCCCGCAGATCAGAGGTTCCCCGTCTGAATTTTCCTCTTCCTCATCCAGCAAAGCAAACACCCGCTCCGCCCCTGCAATCGCTGTCTGCAGCTGTCCGTAAATCTGCGCAATCTCATTGATTGGCCGGCTAAACTGCTTTGCATATACGATAAACGCGGAGATCACACCCACCGAAATCAGCCCTTTCACCGAGAAATATCCGCCAAAAGCCGCAACAATCACAAAACCGATATTTCCGATACAATTCATGATCGGGCCAATGATTCCGCTTAAAGCATCCGTCCGGATTCCCGCTTTTGTCAGAGAATCCGCCGTCTTGCAGAATTCCTTTGTTGTGATATCCTGACGGTTATAAGCAGCCACGGTGCGATATCCGGACACCATTTCTTCTACGGTGCCGTTCAGGCTGCCGAGAATCTTCTGCCGCTGTCTGGAATATTTTCGCACTTTTCCCGAAAGGAACCTCGTGGCAAACAGAGTCAGAAAAACCGTCGCAATACTTAAAAGCGCCAGCTGCCAGCAATACCACATCATAATGGATGCCGTTCCGATCACCATAAGGACGCCGGAAAACAGAGACGGAAGGGACTGCGAAATCACCGTAGATATGTTCTCTATGTCATTTGTCATCCGGCTCATTACATCTCCGTGCGAATGCGTGTCAAGATACCGGACCGGCAGGCTTACAATTTTATCAAATAATTCTCCGCGCATCCGCCTGACAATTCGCTGACTGAGACGCGCACTGATGATTCCCTGCACCAGACCGGCTGCGCTGTATAAAAGATAAAGTACAAACATTCCCGCGAGGATGTGAAAAAAATCTCCCTCCTTCGTCCCCGCAATTATATCGATTGCCCTGCTCTGCAAACTTGGGGCAAGCACTCCGCAGACTGTACCGAGGATGACAACAAGCAGCATAACAAAAACCATACTTTTTTCTCTGGCAAAATACTTTACAATCCGGCCAAGTGCCGCTCCGGCATTCTGCGCGTGCTCCGCCTCAGCAAACCGGTTGCCGCGGCTCATGCTGCTGACGCTTTGCTCCGCCCTTCTGCCCTGACTGTTCTGTGTTCCCATTTCACGCCACCCCCTCTGCTGTCTGTGAATCATATATTTCACGATAAACCGGGCTCATCCGCATAAGCTCCCCGTGCGTTCCAACCGCTGAAATCTTTCCCTGATCCAGAACGATTATCCTGTCGGCATGCCGGACGGAAGAGATTCTCTGCGCAACAATAATTTTTGTGCTGTCGGGATTTTCTCTTTGCAGTGCATCATAAAAAGCTGCCTCCGTCCGAAGATCCAGTGCGCTCGTCGCATCGTCAAAAATGAGAATTTCCGCCGATTTTAACACGCCTCTGGCAATAGAAATCCTCTGTTTCTGTCCGCCGGACAGGCTGCTGCCCCGTTCCGCCACCATCGTGCCGTAGCCATCCGGCAATTTTGCAATAAATTCATCTGCCTGCGCAATGGCAGCAGCGGTTTTCACCGCTTCGGCATCTGCTTCCGGCGCTCCCCATTTCAGATTTTCTTCCACAGATACGGCAAAGAGTTCCGCTTTCTGGGAAATAACGGCAACCCTGGAACGCAAAGAGTTCAAATCATATTCCCGGACATCCCTGCCGTCGACAAGCACCGCCCCTTCCCCGACATCATAAAAGCGCGGAATCAGATTGATCAGCGTCGTCTTTCCGCATCCGGTAGCGCCCATGATCGCCACTGTTTCCCCCTTACGGACGCAGAAATTTAATTTTTCCAGCACAGCCCGGTCTGTCCCCGGATAAGAAAAGGAAACATCCCTGAATTCAATCTCGCCTCTTTTACCGGGTTCTCCTTTGAAAGCGCCGTTTTTTTTGCTCCGGCTCTGTGAGCAGCACCTCTTTTACCCGTTTCCACGAAACATATCCCCGGGAAATATTCTGAAACAGCATCGTCAGCATATGGATACCGCTTAACAGCTGCGTGGTATAGGTAATCGCCGCCATGATCGTCCCCGGTGTCGTCAAACCGCCGCCGACCTCACGGAAACCGATCAGGAGAATCAGCGCCACAACCAGATACATCAGGGCATTTACGACCGGATCCATAAATGCAAAGATAATCAGCACACACAGCTGTATCCCCGTCAGGCTATCATTCGCCTTTTTAAACCTTTTCTTTTCAAAGGCTTCCTTTACGCAGGCTTTGATGATGCGGATACCCGAAATATCCTCCTGTAAAATGGCATTAACCCCGTCAAGCTGTGACTGCAATTTTACAAACATCGGGTTGGCTTTATACAGACAGACCATCATACATCCCACCACAAAGGGAAGCACACACAACACCGCTGCGCCGAAATCGCGGTTCAGCCGGAACATACAGATGATACTGCCGAACATCAGCATAGACATGCGGATCAGGCCGCGGAAGAACACGGAAACAAAGTTCTGCACCTGGACGATATCATTCGTCGTTCTCGTCACAAGAGACCCCGTGGTAAACCGGTCAAGCTGCGAGAAGGAAAATGACATAATTTTTGAAAAGCAGTTTTTTCGCATATCGTTGCCCACATGCTGTGCGGTATAATGGGAAACCACATTGTTGAGCGACCCGCAGAGCCCGCCAAACAGGACGAGTGCGATCATCTCCAGGCCGATCGTTCGGATCACGCTCATATCGCTGACACCACCGTTATCAAGACCCAGCACACCTTCGTCGACAATCCGACTCATCATACCCGGCTGGATCAGATCCATCATAACCTCGCCAACCATCAGAAAACCGGCAAGGATTGCAAACGGCAGATATGGTTTTACATATTTCCAGATCATTCCATACTCCCCCATGAACTGTGTTCATTATGATATCGGTCATGGCTTTTGCGATATCCGCTATTGCGCCCATGCTGTCCGCTGTGGCCGGAATATCTGCAGTGATCCTCATGGTCACAATCCCGCACTTCCCATCCGTGATTGACCTTTTCCAACAGTTCCAGCAGAATTTCTTTTTCCTCTGATGTCAGCATAGAAAACATTTCTTCCTGCCTTTTTTCCCGCAATCCGTCCACCTTCATCGCCTGCTTCATGCCCGCTTCCGTCAGAGACAGGTTCATCATCCGGCGATCCTTCTCATTCGGGCTGCGCCGGATCATACCTGCATGCTCCAGCTTTGCCACCAGCTCGCTGGATGACCCTGGCTTAATGCCGAGCCGTTCTGTCAGCTCACGCTGCGTGATATCTCCCCGCTCTTTTAAAATTTCAAGGACCCGCTCCTGGCTCCCTTTTCCCGCAAACTGAAACCGGATCTTGTGTCCCAGTTCACGCAGATTAATCACAATCCTGTCATTGGTGTCGGCATTCTCATAGCGCTCCATGCGATACTGCATTTTCTTATACATGGTAATTTCCCCTTTCAAAAGTTTGATTCACTTAGTTAGGTACCTTTGTATTATATCACGCCGCTTTCATTTGTCAAGGTACCTTAGCATTTTATACCTGTAAAAAAACGGGCAGAAGGAAATTTTTTCCTCATACCCGCTAATATAGCATGAAATGCCAGTCTAATACTTATTGCAGCAAAAAACGATACTTTCCCTTTCCATGACCGGATACCGGAATAATAATACCCTGCTCCGCCATCTCGCGCAGCAAAGCAGAACTTCTGGATGATTTCAAATCCAGTTCCCGCTGTACATCAGATCTTCCAAATATAGTTTCACAGCCAAACGCCGTCAGCAATTTAAGTACATGGGTGGCTGTTTTCGACGTAAACAAAGATTCAATGTCCGTTTTTACTTCTTCAATGTCCGCTTTTACTTCTTCAATGTCCGCTTTTTTTGCTCCATCATTCACTTTTTGCAGCTCTTTGAAAACTCCGCTGACATGCATGATCCGATTATGAAGCGGATTGTTCTCATTTAACAACAGATTTCGCAAAAAAAATACCAGATATTCCAACGTTTTCATTTACTGGTCAATGCTTCCATCGCCTCGGCAACATCCCCGCACTGCATCAGCCCGCTCATAACACAGACCCCTGCCGCGCCTGCGCGCCGGACATCCGCGGCATTATCCGGGGAAATTCCGCCGATAGCGTAAACCGGAATGTTGACAGAATCACAGACCTCCCGCAGAAAATCCAGTCCGCGCCCCGGAAGACCCTTTTTACAATCCGTAGCAAAAATATGACCGGCCGTAAGATACGTGCAGCCAAGCCGCTCCGCCTCAATCGCATCTTCCACGGAATGGCAGGAAGCGCCGAGGACAGCAAACTGACTGCGCTGCTGCCCGGACATCTGCCTTAATAGGGGAAGCGGCAGATGCAACGCCTCCGCATGAAGCCGCATGGCCGCATCCGCAAAACTGTGAAGAATACAGCGGACACCATGACAGGCACAGATTTCCATGACCTGTCCCGCAAGTGCTTCATACTTTGATTCCGGAAGATCTTTTTCCCGCAAGATGATAGCGGCGGGGTGGTTGAATGCGATGCTGTCGATTCTCTCTAAAAATTTTCCCCGGCACAACTTTCGGTTCGTCACACATAAAATATCGTATTTATGTTCGTTTCTTTCCATTTGACTCATGGCATTTTGACCCTGGTATCATACATAAAGGTAATCGTTCAGCACCGGCTGAAGGCCCGCGTCGGACATTTCTGCGTACATCCGGTTCAGGCTTCGCCCGTCACTGATCTCAAACTGCTCGTCGCCTGCCTCGCCGTCTGTCTCCTTTCCGGTGTACTTGCTCTCGTGATCCCCGATACCGGTGGAAACCCCGGCGGATACTTTTGTGGCCGCGATCCTGACAATACCGTTCCGGAACGCCGCGCTCTCCCGCGAGGAGACTGTGATCCCCACAAACGGCATGAAAATCCGGTAGGCACAGAGCACCTGGCAGAGCTGCTTTTCCCCTACATCCAGCGGATTGATCTTGTCATTGTTGATGATCGGGCGCAGCCGCGGGCAGGAAAGCGACATTTCCGCCTGCGGATATTTCCGCTGGAGATAGTACACATGAAGCGCACTCGCCAGCGCATCCTTCCGGAAATCGGAAAGTCCCAGCAGAGCCGAGAATCCGACGCCGCGCATGCCTCCCATAAGCGCCCGCTCCTGGGAATCGAAACGGTACGGCCACACCCGCTTGTGTCCCAGCAGATGCAGCGTCTCATATTTATCGGAATCGTAAGTTTCCTGGAAGACGGTTACATAGTCCACGCCGCACTCGTGCAGATAGCGGTACTCATCCACATTTACCGGGTAAATTTCCACACCTACCATACGGAAATACTTCCGCGCCAGCTTGCAGGCTTCGCCAATGTACTCCACACTGCTCTGCGCACGACTCTCGCCGGTGAGAATCAGGATTTCCTCCATCCCGCTGTCAGCGATAACTTTCATCTCATGCTCAATCTGTTCCGCATCCAGTTTCATCCGCGTAATCTGGTTATAGCAGTTAAACCCGCAGTATACGCAGTAATTTTCACAGTAGTTCGCGATGTACAGGGGCGTAAACATATATACGGTGTTCCCGAAATGTTTGCTGGTCTCCACCCGCGCCCGCTGCGCCGTCTCCTCCAGGAACGGCTCCGCCGCCGGGGAGAGAAGCGCCTTGAAATCCTCCAGAGTACAGGTCTCATGATCCAGAGCCCTCCGCACATCCCGCGGCGTATAGAGAGAATAGTCGTAGCTTTCCATCTGGCTGATTACCTTTTCACAGATATCCGACTCGATCTGCTCCATCCCCGGGAGGTATTCCATATGATTCTTCCGGCAGGACGAATCTGTCTCCAGACGGTGCTTTCTCTCCAGTGCCGCCTCGGACAGCTGATCCGAGTCTATAAAAAACTGATTTTCCAATTTTGTCATCTCCTTCTATCGCTTAATCCCGTAAAAATCCTGTCAGCGGATCCGACGCGGACGCACCGCGGGCCAGCACTCTGCCTAACCCGGACAGATAAGCCTTACGCCCTGCCTCAATCGCCTGGCGGAACGCGGAAGCCATCATGGGAAGATCTCCTGCCGTGGCCAGCGCCGTGTTTGCCATAATCGCAGCCGCACCCATCTCCATGGCCTCGCATGCCTGGGACGGCCTGCCGATGCCGGCATCCACGATAATGGGAAGATCAATCTCATCGATCAGAATCTGGATAAACTCTTTTGTCGCCATTCCCTTGTTGGAACCGATCGGGGAACCAAGCGGCATGATTGTCGCCGCTCCGGCGTTTACCAGGTCCCGCGCCACATTCAGGTCAGGATACATGTACGGCATCACCACAAAACCTTCGTTCGCCAGAATCTCAGTCGCCCGGATGGTTTCCTGGTTATCCGGAAGCAGATATTTGGAATCCCGCATAATCTCAATCTTTACAAAGTCACCGCAGCCGAGCTCACGGGCCAGCCGCGCAATGCGCACCGCCTCATCGGCATTTCTCGCCCCGGAAGTGTTCGGCAGAAGCGTCACGCCCTCCGGAATGAAATCCAGGATGTTTTCCTCCTCTTTTGTGTTCGCACGGCGGACAGCCAGCGTAATGATCTGTGCGCCCGCATCTTTTACAGCGGCCTCAATCAGCCGCAGAGAATATTTGCCGGATCCCAGGATAAATCTGGAAGTAAATTCCCGGCCTCCTATGATAAGTTTGTCGTCTGTGTTCATAATTGCCTCCCTGTGAAAATTATAGACGGATATATCAGGTTTCGTCAGTATATCCTGTGCCAAAGTAAAAATAAGCATGAAAAAATAAAATACAGGTTATCAACGCCATCCCATCCCCGCCAGGATCCGCAGCACAGCGTGTGCCTGGTGCGCCGCGCAGAGCATGACGCGGGAGGACACCAGCCCGATGCCGTCGGCCACGTCGCTGACGCCGTCCCCGCAAAGGTAAAAGCGCTCTGAGATCTGCCTCGTCTGAATGTCGTTTGCCGATCCCATACCCGCCATGCCGGATGCCGCCACGAGATACTTCTCCGGCATGATCTCCAGAACACCGCCGGTCAGCATCGCTTTTGCCTCCGGATCGTCAAAGGCTTCGCAAATCACATCTGCGTCTGAGAGCAGCCTCTGGAAATTGTCCGGCGTAATCCTGCAGGAATACCGGGTCAGCCGCACATACGGCGCAATCTCCAGCAGGTTCTCAGAAAGAGCGTCTGTCTTATACATTCCCACCTGGGACGCCTTGTATTGCTGCCGGTGAAGATTTGTCACATCCACCCGGTCAAAATCGATCAGAATCAATCTGCCAACACCCGCCCGCGCAAGGGAAATTGCGATATTTGAGCCAAGACCGCCAAGGCCGCAGACCGCAACGGTACTCTCTGAAAGTTTTTTCACCAGTTCCTTTCCCTGGCGCTGCTCCAGTGCTTTTTTCATCTCTTTTTCGGTAGGAACAGCCACATCAACCACCTCCCACAAAGCTGACTACTTCAATCTCGTCGCCGTCCGCCAGAATGGTATCCGCGTAATCTGCTTTCGGCACAATCGCACCGTTTTTCTCCACGGCAACGCGCTTTTCATCGTAACCGGCCGACGCCAGATACTCACGCAGCGTCTGATTTACCGCATCACATGCAGCTCCGTTAATTTTTACCACAGGATCATCTCCTTTCCTGCCTGTCTGTGGATGACACGTTCTTAAAATCGAGCAGGAGGCGGCTTTTGCCTCATACTCGCCGCGCGGGGTGCGGACAGCAAAGCTGTCATATTCCTTATGCATCTCTGCGCATATAAAAATACGGAAGGCCCCTGAAATATAAGCCTTCCGCTAAAAGTCTGAGAATTTTCACCTTTCATTCACATCCCTACGTTGGCATTATCCAAATCAGGTTATTGGGTCGAAGGATGTCACCTTCCTCTCAGCCCGCTCCACGGGCTCCCCACGAATGAAATCATTATACAACTGTCGGTATTAAAATGCAAGGGGAGAAACCGGTGTTAAGGCAGGATTCTTAAGCTGATTCTCAGGCATTCTTAAGCAATGACTCTTTCACAGCCGGTTTTTTCCTCTTAATCTGCAGTCGTACCATATTCGCCCAGATTCACAATCTTACTGTAAAACGTGAGCGTCCCCTCATAGGCGCCCGCATACTCTTCCATATCCTGGCCGTAGAGCTGATTCTGATCCAGAGTAAGTGTATAGGATGAGGTCTGATCCTGCGCGGAAAACGCCGTCAGAAGATATCCGTTTGCATATGCAGTCCCGCTGGCTACATCACCGCCATTTGTGTGAGCCACGGAATAAGCCAGACTTTTCCCTGTATTTGCACTCTCCTGTCCGTCCAAATAAAAGCCCGTCGTGCCATAGGCACTGTCTTTTAACAGCACCGCCAGCCGTTGTGTCGTTGCATCCATACCTGTAAGCTTCGTCACTGCCACTTCCATTGTCTGTGTGGCATTATGTTCTTCCGCGTTATCTGCGGGCTGCACCAGCTTTCCAAAATCAATCTCCGTGGGAATTGAAATCGTATATGCGACTGCTCCGTTTGCGACTGTCGCTTCGACCGGAACTTCCTGGGAAGGAGCTCCATCCGTCAATTCCGACGCCATTACCGGCATCGCGCCAAGGGACAGTATGCCCGCTGCCATCAATGCTATCCATCTTTTTTTCATTTTCCTCATCCTTTCCTTTGACTTATCATCAATTATCAATTCTTTTATGATAAAAGCGGCAAAAGGGAATACATGTAGTTCATATTCAGCCTTTGTCCCTCTGTACCATCCTATGGCAAAACAGTCAGTGTCAGCGCAGAATCACAGCCATTGAGTTCCTTAGGCTCCTCCTCCATACTGTATCCCTGATAGTGAACCACAGCCTCATAGGTTCCCTCTTCCAGCGTCTGCACCAGTTCGATCTGTTCATATCCGGTTCCGGGCTCTAAAAGTCCCGACTCGTACAAAACAGTTCCATCCTCCAGCTCCAGCGTTGCCTGCAGATAGCAGGTATTCTCCTCCGGATTGCCGATGCTAAGCTGCAGAACCGTGTCGCCTGCTGTCATCTGTGCACCGCTGTAACCCGGAATAACCATGTTGTCCGCTGTGTCCGTCGTATCCTCGATGCCGTCATCCCACTCATCCGCCTCCATATCCACGTAGGCATTTCCGCTTTCTCCCGTTTCCGGATTCCTGTCAGTCACGACAAGATAGATTAACGCGGCCAGCAGAATCAGGATTACTAGCGCGAGCACCACAACGCCGATTTTTTTCTGTCCCCCACGGGTATTCGTTCCCGCGGGATTATCGTTTTCTCTGTGATTTTTCATATTTTCCTCCGGTCAGAATCCTGGCTTGTTAAATTGTTTACTGTCTGCGACGTCTCCTTCGGACAATCACTGCACCGCAGGCCGCCGCCGCGGCTGCTATGAAAATGCATACCATCGGGATCAGATTCGAAGAATCTCCGGTCTTTGTTTTCTTCGCGCTGCCGATGTGAGAAGACATGCCTTCTCCGCTCTCATCAGCATTTCCGGCATTCTGGCCGTCTCCATCCCCCACACTCTGACCCGAGCCGTCATCCATAGTCTGGTCCGAACCAGCGCCCGTCGTCTGGTCCGTGCTTTCGCCCGTTGTCTGCCCTGTGCTGTTGTTCGTCGTCTGGCCTGTGCTGTTGTTCGTCGTCTGGCCTGTGCCTTCATTCTCAACGCCGTTCTGATTACTTTCCGTCGGCTCCTGCTCTGTGCTTCCCGTGCTTCCCAGCACCACAGCAAAGCTCCCCAGGGTACTGCTCGTCACAATCAGGCTTTCTCCGTCATTCTCCGTTGCAAGTTCCGTGTATTCCCCGTTATCATTCAGATGCACAATATTCAGTTCAGACAGCAATGCTTTTGTCTCCGGCCGGATCGTGATCGTAAGGTCGCCGTCCCACTGGCCGTACGTACCGTCTGCGTACATCAGCGCAAGGTACCAGCCCTCCTGCAGCGTGCCATCGGTCAGCAGGTTCCGGATTGCCGCACACTCCTCCGAGTCTGCATCCAGGCGGATCAGGGAAAGCTGCGCCCCTTCATGGATTCTGCCGCTGACGCTGATTTCAAGTTCGTCGCTAGTCAGGGTCTGCTGCACCAGCGTCGCACGCTCCATCATGGGATATCCCTCATTCTTGCTGCTGCTCTGGTTCCACACCATAAGATCCAGCTGCGACTGTTCATCCGCGATCGCCTCGTTTAAGACCTGTGCAAAATCCTCCGTCTTCATCTCACTCGCCGTCATAGCTTCCACATTCAGAGCGGTATCCGCCTTATCGCCGCAGGCTTTCCCGCTGTCCTCCAGATACCACAGATCCGTGATATTTCCATTCTCACTGCTCCCCGCAATACCGCCGGCCACAGTGCCGCTCACAATTCTGCAGTTATATCCATACCTGATGCTGCCCGCAGACTCATTTTTGCCCACGATTCCTCCCGCTGTCTCTGTACCTGTCACAGCGCCGGTGTTGTACACATTGATAATACTGCCCTCATTGATACCCGCGATTCCTCCCGCCGTCTCCGACGCTGTCACGCTTGCGTTGCTGCGGCTGTTTTTGATCGTGCCCTCATTGCGGCCCGCGATTCCTCCGGCTATCGTTCCCAGGACATCCGAGTTTAATGTGGAAATCGGGACTTCCTCCCCATTTCGGAATACTGTCGCCGCGGAGGTAATGTTGATACCGCTTCCGCATCCGTCGATGGTTCCCTTATTGACACCGGCAATCCCTCCGGCCACTTCCACAGACTCGCTGTAGTCAAAGTCTACGACCATAAGATTTTTCACGGTTCCGCTCTTTCCGATCACACCGAAGAGGCCGCTGATATCCTTTCCCGCTTTCAGACCGAGGATATAAAAATCATTGCCGTCATAGGTTCCGTTAAACGGATTTTCATCGGTCCCCAGCGCGAGATTCCATGTCGCTTCCCCACAGTTGATATTGCAGGTCTGCTTGTAGGATGCTGACGCATAATTCTCCGGATTCTTCTGGATCATCTTCGCCATGGTGACAAGATCATCATAGGAGCTGATCAGATATTCACCGGCCGCGTTCTGATCCAGAGGATCGTCTTCATCGTCATTATCGCCGTTATCATCTTCGGCTTCCACCCACTTTGCATACAGAGTGATATCTTCGTAAATACCGGACAGGGAGCTCACAGGACCATCCGTGAGATCCGCATCCCGGTACCAGCCGTCGAAATCATACCCGTCCCGGGAAGGATCCTTCAGCGTGATCATCCCTGTCTCCGCCGTGTAAGCCGTAGGGTTTGCAGCATTATTCGTCCCACCGTTCAGCTCATAGGTAATAGTAAATTCAACGGGCGTCCAGGCCGCATACAGGTCGATATCTCCGCCATGTGCTGCAAGAATTTCAGGACTCAGCACATAGGAGTTATCCACCTTATCCAGTTCCTCGGTCAGCGCTTCATTCAGATACCATCCGCCAAATGTATAATAGGTCTTTGTCGGATCCGTCAGGGTGACCGCCGCGCTCTCATTGGTAAGCATCGTCGGATTTGAGGTGCTGTTGATACCGCCGTTCATATGATAGGTAATCTCATAGGTGTCCACCACATGAAGAGTAAGCGTGTCGGACTGTGAAGCCAGATAGTGGACATTTCCGCCTTCCGCGGTCTGCCCGGCGTATACGCCGTAAATCTCATAGTCGCCCTGAGCCAGGCCCTGGCCATCCTCGCCGTTCAGCGTGACACTCAAGGTTCCGTCGTCCGTCAGTGTCCCTGTCGTGGTCTGTGCCGACTCGGCGCCATCCTCACGGTACACAACAGTCACAGTCCCGCCGCCAATTGCAATCGGCTCTTCATCCTCTGTTTTCAGAGTGAACGATACTTCCGGCTTTGCCCCGGTCCCGGTATAATATTCACCGCTGCCGTCACCCATGCTTATAAAGAAGTCTCCGGACGACCCGCTGCCGCTGTCTTCCGAACCGCCGACCACAACGTTGCCGCTCAGTTCTATTCCCAGATCTGTGCCGACATAGCTCTTTCCATCCCCGGTCACATACAGGGAAGCCACCTGCGAGCAGACAGACTTCACATCGCCCCCTTTCTGCTGCGTCACTTCCACCATATAATGAACCGGGGCGGTATAGTCGCCCGCATTTGCCTCGGTGATTGTCGGAAGCACCAGCGTTTCGGATGTGGCATCTTCCACTTTTTCCCAGACACTCTCATTCGTTGTCTCTTTCTGAGCCAGCTGGTACCACTGGTAGGACAGCGTATATCCCTGATTTTCCAGCCCCTCACCGACCCTGGCCTCAACGGTCATGGTAAGTTCCGTTCCATATTCCGATGGATCTGCCACGACGCTCTCCGGCTGCTTCGTGATCGTCGGTGCGTTCACGTCTGATGACTTTGTCGTCGCCTCCACATAGCGGGATAGCGCACTGGCCACTCCCGTACATTTCCCGGCGGCGTCAAGCCCGCCATAGTAAGATTTTACCGCAAACTCATAGGTCGTCCCCGGCTGCAGGTTCGTTACCACATAGTATGTGTCCTCCGTAGTATTCAATAAAGTATTACCCGATGTGCCTGTCTTTTCATAAACCTCATAAGATCCGGGCACCCGGCTGGCCGGCGTGTCCCAGGCAAGCACGACAGCGTGCTCCGTCGTCCCGACCACCCGCAGGTTCGCCGCCACTTGCGGCGGAGCAGTCGCATCCGTCACTCCCTCCACGATATACTGAACCACATGCACTCCGTTCAGGTCAGAGTCATCGCTGATGGCATAGACAGCCAGCCTTGTGGAAAACACGTAATTTTCATTGCCGCCCTCCGGAATCCCCATGATCTTCCCGGTAAAAGACTGTCCGTTCAGGCTCGTGGATGTCCACAGATAACTCGCATCTGCACCTGCCGCCAATCCTACCTCCGCTTCAAATTTTTCAGCGGCAAAAAGTGTCACTTCCTCCTCCGTCGCTGCAAACAATTCTCCTTTCACCTCAGCGGCGATTCCGTTTCCTTTCACGGTCTCGTTTTCTATCTCATACTTCAGTTCTGTCTCCGTCTCCCCCTGTTTGGCCTCCGCTGAATACGTGGATACATGAAGAGACTCTATTGTCCCACTCTCCTCCTGCGCCTCCAGGAGGCTTGTGCTCTGCTGATAGGTCGTGGGATCCCCCGGAGTCTCCGTCAGCAGATCTTCGCTGATCAGATCCAGGTCATACTCCGCTGCCAGTTCATTGTACTCTTCCACGGTAAGATCCGTCAGGACAGGATTCAGCTGCACCGGTATACTGATTTTTTCCCAGTGGCCTTCCACCACCTGACCATCCGTGTATGGGCATTTCTGTTCATCCGTCAGCTTCGACACATCATCCAGACCGAGCTGTTCCATGACCAGTTCGTTATACGCATCAATATAGTCTGCATCAACCGTAAACGTAGGATACCACATGCTGTAGTTGTAGGAGACCACCGGAATTACCATAACGATGGCGCAGTCCTCCCCGGCGCGCACGGTCACATTATAGGAATCTGTGTAAATAACGGTATCCTCATATTCATGCATATATCCGATCATGCCATCTATGTCAAAACCGATACCGCCCTCGCCTTTGTTTCCGAGCAATCCTACTCCCACCAGAAATGTGGCCTTAACATGGCCGCCTACTTCAACGGAAGAGTCCCCGGATGTACCGCTCCCGGATCCGATGGACAGCTCATAGGATGTAGAACCCACGCCAAAGGTTTCCGAGTTGTATTGCAGTTCACTCCAGTACGGGGCGCTCTGCAGAACCGTATACAGCTCGGGGGAACTCCAGCCGCATTCCTTTCCCTCATATTCAAAATACACTGCATCGTCATCGCAGTCCAGCGGACAGATGGAGATAAAGGTACCGTTGTCGTCCTCATCTGCAGTGATATAATCATTGTCCGTCACTGCGCTGGTAATCCCGGCACTGGCGTCCTCTGTGGAAACCTCATACCAGGCCCAGCAGATATCATAGTGTATCACGTCATTATCGCTGCCCCGATGGTCGCCCTGCAGAATGACCAGCTGCTCTGATCCCACCCCCGAGGATGAAAACACCGCGGTGTAAGCCTGACTGATAAAAGCACTGTTGTCGCCCTTTAACGCGGTCTCACATTCAAAGCTGAATATTCCGTCTTCCAGCAACCCTTTCTCCGATGTCCCTGCCGATGACGTCGAAGCAGAAAAAACGGAAATCACGCCCTCCAGGAAGACATAATCTTTATTTGACAAGGGGGAAAGCTGCCCGGCCGCAAACGCTGCCGGCTCCATCATCTCTGTACTCAGCTTCAGGTCTGAAAGCGCCTGCACCTGCTGAGGCGTCTCCCACACTTCCTCATAGGCCGTCCCGTTCCAGCAGAACGCCTGAATCAGATTATATTCATCTGAGAGACTTCCCACATCCGTATTATCGTCCCATTTTTCATTCAGATAACCGCCAACCAGCAGCTCCTCCGTTCCGTTCCCGTTGATATCTGCGTCTGCCGCGGAGCAGAACCGCATACGCTGCGACCCATAGGTAAGTGTCATCGGCTCCAGACGCTCCTCCACCAGAGAGCCATAGCAGTGATAGATTGCCAGAACGGACTCCTGCCCGTGCTCATCGTAAGAATCACTGGAAGTCTGGGGCTGGCTGATATTGACCACCAGGTCGTCCTGCCCGGAGATGGAAGTCGTAGACAGACTCACCACCGGCATCAGTCTGCCGCTTACCTCGTAATCAAAAACATTGCCGTTGATATTAAACTCACTCAGATAAATCTTCGACTTTGTGCAGAATCCCTGCCCAACCGGTACTTCCATAATCTGAATATACGCGCCGGAGGAAGTCTGGGAGGGCACATAGACAGCTATCTCCGGAGTCCCGTCACTGTCATAATCCCCCGTCGCGATGGAGGTGTATGCCTTGGAGTTGTCCGCCTCAATGGAATCCACCCAGCACAGATCGTCCGTTGTGCTGTCCGCCAGGGCAATAGAAGTCTTGGCAGCCACTTCCCACTCATCACTTTCATTCAGGTCGTAAAGGCGAATCTGAAAATAGCTGGTATCTTTTGTTGTCTTCTTATTGACATACAGCGTAACCTCCACGATCTCATCCTTCCCGTCCCCGTCATAATCCAGAGCCGCAGAATTCGTGGTCTGCACTTCATAATCTGATTTGTTCTCAGGAAAAACGGCGGAGTAGCTGTACTCATTTCCCACCAGATCCTGTTCCATACTTTCAAAAGAAAGTGTCTCCTCAGACAGCGTATCCACATCATTCATCACGCGGAAACTGCCGGTCCAACTGTCCTCCCGGTTCATATCGCCCACATACAATTCCGAGATGACCATCTTTTCATAATCCTCCAGCGGATTAGACGTGTCATCCGGATCAAACTCATCGGGGGATGTCAGGTTAAACCCGAAAGCCTCGTACCCTTCGTCATCCAGCATATTGTATTCACCATCATAGTGTGCCGACGAATCCGTCCCGCTGCTGTCTGTGTTCTCTGCGGCAGAAACCGGCACGGAGGTCGCACACATTGCCGCGGTTAGGAAAAACACTGCCAGTTTTCTTATCATTCCTACTCTTTTTTTCATTCTTTCCCTCTTTCTTTCCGCAGGCCGGTTCATCCTTGTTTCCCGATCTGCCTTTCTTTTCACAAACGCTTCTCCCCAGTTCTTTTTGTTCTAACCGGAATCCACATTCTTTTCCTCCCTCACTCTTCTGACATACCAGATGATAATTCCCGCCGCTATTGCTATGTTCAGAGACAAGAAGCAGGCTATCATCGAGTCACGATCTCCTGTCCCGGCTCTTTCTGTTGTATCCGACACAGATCCGACAGTAGCCTGGTCTGAACCATCCGCTCCATCTGTATTCCCGTCCGCATTGTCCGCCCCATCCGTGCTTCCGTCTGCGTTGTCCGCTCCATCCGGCTCCTCATCAGGTGTCTCCACCACCGTTCCGGTCACACGGGTCGTCCCCCCTGTTTCCTCCTGCGCATACGCGGGAAAAGGATTGCGGAACAGCATGACCAGCAGGGAAACCACACAGGCTGCACAGATGAACCCGGATAATGATCCTGTTTTGATTTTATTTTTTCTTTTCATCTGCCCTGATCGTCTCCCATATACCTCAAGCTTCAAAAATTTCCTGCCAAACAGCATAGCGAAATTTTATCCGTCTGATAAGACATCCTGCACGAAAGTGGGTTTTGCTTCACAAAAAAAGTCCCCTTTTCAGAAAACTGTGTTATTCTATTATTGTTAAACTGCCTGTGCAGCCGGAAAACAGACAGTCAAAAACAGTCAGATTATCTGCAATGCGTTGCATCTGACCTCTGTGATACATAGGAGGCGGCATATACCGATATGAAAGTTGCAATTTTAGAAGACAGTCCGGAAGATTTACATATCCTGACCCGGGCCTGTGACGCCTGGGCGAGGGATTTCGGAACACAGATTACATATGATCATTTTTCCAGCGGGGAAAAATTTCTCACCCGCTTTCAACCGGGATGCTATCAGATGATATTTCTGGACATTTATATGGAAGACCTGACAGGGATCGATGTGGCGAAGTACATCCGCAAGAGAGATATGGAATGCCTGCTCGTCTTTGTAACGACCAGCACAGAGCATGTCTGGGATTCCCTGCCGCTGCACCCCTTTGACTACCTGGTCAAGCCCTGCCGTGCAGAACGGGTGGCACAGGTGCTATCGGAAGCGGCCAAAGCCATTCCCCAGCACCTTGCCTCCCTGGAGCTGACCTGCGGACGACAGAAAATCACAGTCCCCCACAATGACCTGATCTCTCTGGAAGCAGACCGGCACCATGCCATCGTCACTGCCGTAAAAAAAGAGCCCATGCGCTGCTACATTGACTCTTTTACCAGCCTCTGGAATACACTGCGGGAAGACAATCGCTTTATTCAGTGCAACCGGGGCATCATATTAAATATGGATCATATTGAAAAAATGGGGGACTCCGAATTTATCATGAAAAACGGTCAGTCTTTCCCGATTCGTCAGAACAACCGAAATGAAGTAGTGCAGACATTTTTAAACTACCAGTACGAACGCGCCAGAAAATGCAGCAAGAGGTACCTGTAATGAATCAACTATCCGGTTTTTTTCAGATTTTAGTAGCAAACTCGAATCTTTTATTTGCATTTTTTCTGTGTTATTTTCCCATGCTGGGAGTCGCAAAGCTTCCCATTCGGAAAATCTGGGTTTTGGGGTGTTCTGTGCTGGGAGTATATCTTTTCGCAATCAGCTTTGCCATGTTTCAAACCGGGATTCCGTCTAACTATCTGTTATTTCCTTTTCTCCCGGTTTTCTTTCTGATCTACTGGAAAAGCCTGCGGATCAATATCTACAAAGCGCTCACTGTTTTTCTGATTGTAATCTCTGTCTTTTGCTTTGAGACTCTGTATACAGATATTTTCGCTGCCCGGATGCATCTGGGCATATATTACACAGACTATGCCTGGGGTTCCAGTCTTTTTTCCACCTGCCTGTGTGCAGGCGTCCTGGCATGCCTCTACATCCCGTCTACCGTGTATATCCGATGGCTGGTAGAAAATTATGACGATTTCTCCCTGTGGCGGAACGGTCTGGTATGGCCGGTGATCTTCACCGGCGTTACTGTATTTATCATACCGAAAAACTATAACTCTCTCTCGGACGACCGCCATTTCTACATCTATCTGCTGATCGTGAGCCTGTTGTTGTTCTGCATGTTTTACATGTACACTCTGCTGTACCAGATGGCAAAAAAACAGACAGAGTTCAAGGAACTGGAGCGGCGCAACCATTTCCTGGGTTTCCAGTCCAAACAGTATGAAACGCTGACAGAATACATCGCTTCCGCACGAAAAATGCGTCATGACTTCCGCCATCAGATTGCCACGATTCAGAATCTGGCAGAAAGCGGCGACCTCACAGCTTTGAAAAACTATCTCCGGCAATACCAGGAGTCCACACAGTCCGGTTATGTCACGCTCTGCGCAAATCCGGCGGTAAATGCCGTCGTCACCCATTATCACGACCGCTGCCGGGAACTGCAGATTGCGATCTCCTGGGTTCTCGATCTGCCCCACGACCTTCCGCTCCCGGAGCCGGAATACTGTGTAATGCTGGGAAATCTGGTCGAGAATGCCATCGATGCCAGCAAAAATCTCCCCCTGGAAGAGAGAAAAATTGCAGTTATCTCACAGATGCCGACCGCCTCCATTCTGGTTCTCATCGTAGAAAATAATCACAATACACAGATTCGCGAAAACGAACAGGGTCTGATCTCCTCCAAGCACTCAGACAAGGCCATCGGTCTGCTCTCTGTTCGTGAGACCGTAGAGCATTACCACGGAGACCTCCGGATCGAGTATGACGAAAGCCACTTTTCTGTGAATATACTGTTGAACCTGTAAGATGGAAAACGGAGCACCCGGTGCTCCGTTCATTACCATTCATCGCATTGTGATAACCCCGCTAAAGGCCGGCGAGGATCGTATGCGCCGCCACGTTTCCCTCCCCCACCGCTTTCGCGATCTGGTAGGGACGTCCGGTGCAGTCCCCCGCCGCAAAGCATCCCGGCAGATTCGTCCGCATCTCCCGGTCTACTGCAATGTGGGCGCCATCCATCTGAAGCCCCGGCAGGAGTGCCGTCGGTGCCACCGCATTTCGCAGGCAGAACAGACCGTCTACAGCAATCTCATTTCCATCCGTCAAATGAATCGCGGAGACTTTCCGGTCACCGGTCACCTCTTTGATTGGTTCTGACAGCCGCCTGGCATTCGGCATCGCAATCTCACCGCCCGAATATGGCATATAATAGTATACTTTCTCCGCCAGACCAGCCAGATACTCTACCTCATGCTCATACCGCGGGTCCTGACAGAAAACGGCAATCGTCTTTCCTTTATAAAGGAAACCGTCACAGGTCGCACAGTAGCTGATGCCGCGTCCGAGAAACTCCGCCTCCCCCGGGAATCCCTTCCCGGAGACAGCACCGGTGGCAAGCAGGAGCGTCTTTGCCTCATAAATCTCATTCTCCGCCAGAAGCTGAAAGCTCTCTCCCATCGGCAGAATCGTTGTCACCATGCGGTCGGTCAGAGACAGGTCCATCTGTTCCATCTGCTCCGCAAACCGACGGTTTAACTCCGCGCCGCTGATCATTCCCAGCCCGGGATAGTTGGCTATTTTTTCTGATTTTTCCACCTTCATGCTCAGATCTTCAGAGCCAAACCAGATGATATTTTTATTGTGAAGCTTTAAATTCAACGCGGCGGACAGGCCGGCCGGTCCGCTGCCGATGATTGCTGTGTCGTACATGCTGTACCTCCTCTGGTATTTTCAGACATTTTCTACAGGTATTCACGTATACAGATTCGCTGTTTTTATG
The DNA here is from genome assembly GCA_021204005.1 of Clostridiales bacterium. Taxonomy (GTDB): domain Bacteria; phylum Bacillota; class Clostridia; order Lachnospirales; family Lachnospiraceae; genus Eubacterium_I. The sequence goes on along the minus strand of JAJQAD010000165.1, from coordinate 11,926 downwards.
CTATTTTTTGTACCAGTCTGCTTTACAAACAGCGTCACTAAACTCCATCTACGCTCTGTTTGCTTTCGTTAAGAGGACACAGGTTTCTGTATGCCCTGTAAAAGGAAAACAATCAAACGGATACGCTCCCTCCGCCCGATATCCGTTGGATGTAAAATATTTCAGGTCCCTTGCCTGCGTCTCCGGGTTGCAGGAGATATATACAATCCGTTTCGGGCGCAGCCGCACGACAGACGCCATAAAAATCTCATCGCTGCCGCTCCTCGGCGGGTCCATAAAGACCACATCCGCACGCTCTCCCTGCTCCGCCATCTGCAGCATGATTTTCCCGGCATCTGCAGTATAAAAAGAAACATTTTTCTTCTCGTTTCTCTTCGCGTTGCGGACAGCATCCCGCACCGCATCCCGGTTGAGCTCAACACCGATCACTTCCCGCGCGCGGTCCGCCGCGCAGATTCCGATGGTTCCGATGCCGCAGTAGGCATCAATCACACGCTCTCTTCCCGTCAGTCCTGCCAGCTCAATCGCCTTCGCGTAAAGCTTTTCCGTCTGTACCGGGTTGACCTGATAAAACGACTTCGGCGAGATACGGAACGTCTGTCCGCAGAGGACATCCTCGATATAGCCTCTGCCGTAAATCACGGTTTCCTTTTCGCCAAGAACCATGCTGGTTTTCTTATTATTTACATTTATCACAATTGTAGTGATCTCCGGGTGAAGTTTTCGCAGGGCTTTTACAAAATTATTTTTAGAGGGCAGGATCGGAGAACCCAGCACCAGCACCACCATGATTTCCCCCGTGGCAAAGCCGCGGCGCACCAGCACATGGCGCAGAAGTCCGTACCCGGTATCCTCATCATAGGTCTTAATTTTAAAAGAACGGAGCATCCCGCGGATGTCGCGGATGATGGCATCCGCTTTCTCATCCTCAATCAGGCAATCATCCACCGCCACCACCCGGTGTGTTTTTTCCTCATAGACACCGGAAATGATAGCTCCATCCGGTCTCCGGTCAAAGACGGCATGCACTTTATTCCGGTAATGATAGGGATTTTCCATCCCCACAATAGGATACACCCGGCAGAAAGGCTTCAACAGTTTCCGCACCTGCTCCTGTTTCATCTCCATCTGCTTTTTATAGGAAATATCCTGATACTGGCAACCGCCGCACTTTTTATAAACCGGACATCTTTCTGCTTTATTCATCAATCTGCACCTCTCACCGCCATCTGATAAAGACCGATTTCCTGATATTAACACTGCATATACATATCCGGCCTTTCATCAGATAGATTCTAAATGCTCAGAGCAGAAAAAACAACCCCCATCTGTTATATTCCTTTACGCACCCCTGCACAAAATAAAGGTCTTTCCTATGAAGAAAAAAACTCCCTCCAGTCTTGAAGACCACAGGGAATTCTTTCCTAATGCTGTAATTATGCACTTAAATACAAAATTTTACACAAAATGGCAATTTTATCCGGGTATCATCAGATTCGTCCATCCCGGATCCAGACCAGCATCTCTCCCTCACCGCGGTTATTCCAATAGGGATAAGGAATTGCGGTAAAAGATACTTCCTCCGTCTCCGGTTTCTGAACTCCATAAAGACCCTCTTTCCAGGAGTTCTCTTTCACCTTTTTTCCATGTCCCGTCACAATAACACTTCCGCCGAAAAGATCTGACGCTACTTCCGCCAGCGGTTCCTCTGTATCTGCCATAATCGCCGGAAGATTTGCACCGTTGTCACACTCTTCCAGGCAATATACCAGCGGTCCGCGCACGATTGCCGCTTTTCCAGCATCTGCCCTGACCTGTGGATTCGCATAGACATAATGTGCAGGCGCCTCAAATGTAATCTGCAATTCACAGGCTTCATCCGTTTTAACCGTCCAGTAGCCGTTTTCTTCCGGCGCGCCGGTCACCATGCCATTCCCGGACACGCTATAGTTCTGCGCATAATCCGGAATACGGATATGAAGCGTCATACCATTTTCCGGCACATCCGTCACGCAAATTTGAATTGTATTGTCCCATGGGAAATGTGTCTCCATTGACACATGCACCCGTTCTTCTTCACCAAAAGAAACTTCTGTCTCATTCGAAACAAATAAATTAACATAAAGCGCTCTGTTTTCAGCATCCACAGCATAAATATACTGCCCCAGCGAAGCCAGTGTCCGGGCAATATTCGGCGGGCAGCAGGCACAGCCAAACCATTTCTGCCGCACCGGCTTTACATGCTGCTTTGAGGTTCTGTCCATACATGCGTCCGGCCATACTTCCAGAGGATTAACATAAAAGAAACTTTTTCCGTCCAGCGCAATACCGCCCAGCACGGTATTGTACAGCGCACGCTCCACGACATCTACATACCGGCTTTCTCTCGTAATCTGGTTCATCCGCATCCCGAACATGGCTAGCCCGACAGAAGCACAGCTTTCGCTGTAATTATACTCATTCGGCAGATCATAATCGGTAGTAAAACGTTCCAGAATTCCGGAAGATCCGATTCCTCCGGTCAGATACATCCGCTTTGTCACGATATTTTCCCACAGTGTCTCGCACGCCTTTTTTAACCCCGCATCCTGATATGCATCCGCCAGATCTGCCATGGCGCTGTACAAATAGACCGCGCGGACAGCGTGCCCTTCCGCCGTCGTCTGCTCTCTCACCGGCAGATGAGACTGGGAATATGCGGGCTGATAATTCTGAAAATCCGCATAAATTACATGATGACCCGGCCGCTTCATTTCATTCACGAAATAATTCTCTCCCACACCGCGGATATCAATAAAATATTTTGCCAGATCCAGATATTTTTTCTCCCCCGTGGCCTGTGAGAGGCGGATCAGGCCAATTTCCACTTCTTCGTGCCCGGGATATCCATGTACCTTCCCTTCTTCCGTACCAAACGTCTCCGCGATCAGATCAGCTAACCGGCACACACAGTCCAGAAGTTTACGCTTGCCTGTTCCCTCATAGTAAGCCACAGCAGCCTCCATCATGTGGCCGGCTGTATAGAGTTCATGCCCTTCCGCCAGGTGCTGCCACCGCCCGGCCGGGTCATGAATCGTAAAGTAAGTGTCCAGGTATCCATCCTCGCCCTGGGCTTCCGCGATCAGATCAATCACCTCATCCGCAGTCTGCTCCAGCTCCTCATCCGGGTAACACGCCAGCGAATACCCCACAGCCTCCAGCCATTTCGCCACATCAGTATCCTGAAATACCTCCCCGTAGAAATCACCGGTCGAACGCCCGGCCGCAATTTTGAAATTCTCCAGGCAGTGGCTGGGCTCAGCGTCCTCTATTCTGTCGTTCATGGCTTCCCACTGATAGGGAATAATTTCCCTGCGCACCAGATCCACATGCTTGGACCAGAATGAATCCTCTATTACTATATTTCTCAAATCCAAAGAATGTAACCGCATGGTCAGTTTTTCTCCTTTTTCCTTTTCTCCCTGATTCATACAAAATTGTGGGAGCAAAAAAAGCATTTGCTCCATGTCTCAAGATTCTAATCACGTCACTCTGCTATATCACATCATGCCGTTATAATAGTAAGCTCCTCATCCAGCTGTTTCCAGCTCCAGCTTCCTTCCCCGGATGCCGACACATAAATCGTGTCGCCCTCTCGTCTCGCCTTCGCTGTAATGCAGGTGTTTCCCTTTTCATCCGGAATATCAACACAGGCTGACGCACCGTCCTCAAAAGCAGACAGGCACAGCGTCACATCCTCATTGTAAGCGTAATCCGGCAGCTCCGTGCAGGAACCTACCGCCAGGATGCGGTTCGGAGCCACCATTAAAGGCAGCGCATGGTAATCAAAGCACCCCTTCACCCAACCAGGGCCGGTGATGCGCTCACCCGTCAGATAGTTAATCCAGGTTCCTTCCGGAAGATAATACTCCACCTCTCCGCTCTCACGGAAAATGGGCGCTACCAGCAGGGAATCGCCGAGCATATACTGCAGATCCAGTGTCTGACAGGTCAGATCCGCCGGATATTCCATAAACATAGGCCGCATCATGGGAACTCCGGTCTCATGTGACTCTACTGCTTTTTCATAAAGATAAGGCATCAGGCTGCATTTTAAATTCACAAATTCCTTCAAGATAACACAGGATTCCTCATCAAACAGCCAAGGCACGCGATAGCTGGAAGAACCGTGCAGCCTGCTGTGCGAGCTCAGCAGGCCAAACTGGCACCACCGCTTGTAGAGATCCGGAGTAGCCGTCTGCTCAAATCCGCTGATATCGTGGCTCCAGAAACCATAGCCGCCGCACGCCAGGGACAGTCCGCCCCGCAGTGTCTCAGCCATAGACGGATAGCTTGCCAGACAGTCGCCGCCCCAATGTACCGGATACTTCTGACCGCCGACAGCAGTAGAGCGGGCAAAGAGAGCCGCCTCCCCCTCTCCCCGTTCTTCCTCCAGGAGGCGGAATACCGCCTGATTATACAGATATGTATATCTGTTATGCATACTCACCGGATCAGAATCGTCATACCACCGCACTCCGGTCACAGGGATGCGCTCACCAAAATCAGTCTTAAAACAATCCACACCCATTTTCAGAAGTGTGCGGAGTTTTCCGCAATACCATTCCACCGCTGCGGGATTTGTAAAATCAACCAGAGCCATGCCACCCTGCCAGAGATCCGTCTGCCAAATGGAACTGTCCTCCCGCTTAAGCAGGTAACCGCTTTCCATGCCTTCTTTAAACAAATACGAGCGTTGTCCGATATAGCTGTTGATCCAGACACAGATTTTTACACCGCGCTCGTGATGACGCTGCAACATCGCTTCCGGATCCGGAAACGTCTCCGGGTTCCATACAAAGTCACAAAGACGATAGGGGCGCATCCAGAAACAGTCAAAATGGAACACACGCAACGGGATATCCCGTTCTTTCATTCCCTCGATAAAGCTTGCCGTCGTCTCCTCATTATAATTTGTGGTAAATGATGTGGTAAGCCAAAGCCCGAAAGTCCAGGCCGGAGGCAGCGCCGGTTTCCCAGTCATATCACAGTAAAGGCTTACCGTGCCCTTGGGATCTCCGCCGGCTAAGACATAGTAACCCAATGTCTCACCAGGCACGGAAAACTGGGTAAACTCCACTTTCTCACTGGCAATCTCAAAACTCACATCGCCCAGATTGTCTACCAGAACACCATAACCCTTGCTGGACAGATAAAACGGAAGACTCTTGTATGCCTGCTCACTGGAAGTACCTCCATCCTCGTTCCAGTTTTCCACATTCTGTCCGTTTTTGACAAAAGGAGTAAATCGCTCTCCCAAACCATAAATCTTCTCACCGATATCCAGCCCCAGCTGCTCCACCATATCCACGCGATGATTGATAGCATCCTGCATGCAGGCCATATTGCGGTATCCGGTAAAAGTCAGATATTGTTCGCCGTCATAGTAATCCACACGCCAGTCATCAGGGCGCTTTGAAATAACCGCCCGCAGATTCCCTGTCCGATAGATAAGCGTATCTTCCTCTTCTATAATCTCAATCTCCGGATAACCCATGGTCACCTCAGGTCTCTCCGATTTTTTCGCAGTGCTGCCGGCAAAATGCGTAATCTCCGTGTGAATCACCTGATTCATTGGACTGGAAAACTGAATTGTCAGAACGTTTCGATTCGTCGTATCCCCCAAACCATCGATATGTTTGCAGGCAGCATAGACGACCAGATGATCTCCCCTAATCTCATGGTCAGAATATTCCACTGCATAGAGAGGAGTAACCCCCTCGCGCATCAGCCAATAACCATTCGTAAAACGCATATTAAATTTACCTCCCTCATAACTCTTTTTGTAAATTTTAATTATTCCGTCTTTTTTTCTGCGGATGACTCCGGCATATATCTGTCTAACAACGGATCTATCATCAGCGAAGAAATCCAGGATACCGCTCCTGGAATCACCAGAATCAGCATCGGATACTTCATGACAAGCAGATACGAAACCACCAGAAGGCCTCCCATTGTAAGCGTATAGGGCAGGTGGCGGAACACCATGACAAAAGCCAGCTTATACAGCCATCCTGTTGGCATATCAAAACGGGAAAGCGCCGGGAAAACATAGCAGCCGGCCAGTATAAAAATAATGGCCACTACGAGATACAGGATAATAAAAAACCATCCAATTTGAGTATTCATTTTATTATACAGGATTCCCATATTGAGGAGCAATACAAAGACGACGCCAAACAGAATCAGCCAGATCGGGATAGATGCTTTCATATTCGACCGATAGGCTTTCCAGAATTCTTTCCCAAATGATCCCCTGTCCTGCTTTACGGAATGATACATTGCTGCATGAAGCGCCGTAAAGGATGCTCCGATGGTAATAACAGGAATACATCCGACCAGCCAGAGAACTCCCAGCATAATGACATCAAATATTTTTCCTGTATAATAATAGAAGTCCCCGTCATAAGAGAAAAATGAGGACACTTTCTTTTTGTTCTTCTTCATGGCAGGAACTCCTTTCTCATTTTCAGCGGGGCAGACCTGCCCCGCTGTTTTTACCACGCGGCCGCTCACTGTGAAATACCTGCAGGGCAGAGCAGACGCATGCAACACTTTATTTTATCAGTGTATCATGCAATATACATTGCTATCAATCCTTGACAGCACCGGCTGTCAGACCGCCGATGATATACTTCTGCAAGAAGATAAAAATAAGTATAACCGGAATGACCAGAATTGCACCATACGCCATGATACAGTTCCACTTGGTGCCATAAGCAGTCTGGAACTTGTGGATGTTCGCCGTCAAAGGTCTCCTCTCTGCAGATACGTTGAACGTCATGGAGTAAACCAGATCATTCCATCCATTCAGGAACGAGATTACCGCTATCGTGATAATACCCGTCTTTACCGTAGGTATCATAATGTTGAAAAATGCGCGGAACGTACCACAGCCGTCCAGCCGCGCTGCCTCATCCAGTACCACAGGTACATTTTTGAAGTAAGGCCGCAGCGTAATCACCGCGAAAGGAATCGACTGGCAGGCAATGGCAAGCGGCGCCGCAAAAAATGATCCCAGCAGCCCAAGTCTGGAGAAAACCAGGTACAACGGCGTCAGATTCAGAGAAGCCGGAAGCATCTGTGCGACCAGGAAAACCAGCATAAATATGTTGCTGCCCTTTACCTTATAACGTCCCATCCCGTAAGCTCCCAGCACTCCAAATACCAATGCCAGTGCCAACGTGATAAATCCATTCATAAAGCTGTTTCGAAGGGACAGCAGGAATGTCCGATCCTGCAGATTCATCAGCCAGGGATCCACCGTAAACTCATGTGGAAAATAAGTCAAAATCTTGCCGAATGTCTCCGCATCCGATTTGAACGAAATCTGGATCAGCCAGTAAATCGGGAAAAGGAACACAAAGGCAATAATAATCGCGATAATCGAATTAATCAGTTCGCGCCTTCCCTCGTGACTGTTAAACAGGTGCAGGAAACGTTCTTTGCGAGTCCATTTTTTTATTCTTTCTTCGCCCATAATCAATCATCCTCCCTGTTAACCAAAATCAAATAGAATATTCCAATTACCAATAAAACAAGGAACAGAACCATGGCAACAGTAGCTCCCAATGAGAACTCATATTTTGTAAAGGACAGGCTGTACGCATAGGTTCCCAGAACATCCGTCTGGTTCATCGGTCCGCCCGCCGTCATGATGTACATCAGGTCAAATGCACGGAATGTGTAAATAAATCCGAGCATCAGTGTCGACATCACAGCGCCTTTCATCAACGGCAGTGTGATATGGAAAAACTGCTGCATCTTGGTAGCTCCATCCAAGGCCGAGCTCTCATACACGTCCTGCGGGACATTAGTCAGACCCGACAACAAAAGCAGCATATTAAACGGGATTCCTACCCAACAGTTCATGATAATAATGGCGATCAGCGCCGTCGTCCCATTTACCAGCCACTCGGGCCCTGCAATACCTATTTTACTCAAAAGGTCATTGATCAGCCCTGCATTTGAAAAGATATTCTTACCGAGCAGTCCTGTGACAGACAAGGGCATCATATAACTCACAAGGATAATTCCCCGGATTGGTCCGCCAATCTTGAATTTCTGCGAGAAAAATAAGGCAAACGCGAAACCAATTGTAAACTGAAATACCAAACAGGCAATTGTGAATATAAACGTGTTTCTCAGCACCATCAAAAATGTCGGATCTGAGAAAAGTGTCCTGTAGTTTTCCAGACCGATAAAAACAGATGTTCCACTGGTCAGATTTGTTACATTTGTATCCTTTAAACTCAGGATCAGATTATAAATCAGCGGATATCCCGCAAATACAATCATATAGATAGCAGCCGGCAACATGAAAGCATATGCTTCTCTTCTCTTTCTCGCCTGCATATTAAGTGTCTTCGTTTTTTTCAATTCCATCCCCCTCTCCTGTTTTATCGTTATAATTGTATATTATCATTTGTGCCCCATGCAGGAATCAACTGCACGGGGCGCAAACTACATTTTCAATACTACGGAAGAGGATTCTCCTCCAGGATCGGATTAATAGTTTCCATTGCCGTCGCCAATGCCGTTGCAGGATCAGCCCCATTTGTAATTACATCCTGTCCTGCCGTATAGATTGCCTCACTGATGGTAGGCCACTCAGCATGCGGTCCACGTGCAGTCGCATAGGATAACTGTTCCTGGAAGGTCTCAAATTTATCCTGCGAATAGCCATACTCAACCTCTGCATCGCTGCGTACACTCAGTTTTCCTGCCGCTTCAGCGTAAATCGCCTCATTTTCAGCAGAGCATAAATACTCAAGGAAATCAATGCACGCCTCTTTTTCTGTTGCGCCGGTGCAGACACCGAAATTCTCACCGCCGACACAGGAGGTCGTCGTGCCCTCATCACCGGTAGGAAGCAGCACTACATCATAATTGAAATCAATATCATCCGCCAATGCCAGATGCCAGGTACCCATCATGCTCATTGCAGCCTTGCCGGCAACGAACTGATTCCACGCATCTGACTGTGTCCAGCTCACGCACTCAGTGCTCAAAGCGCCGTTGGCTGCCAGATCGCCAAGTACAGATAAACCTTTGACCGCAGAATCAGCTGTCAGGTCATCCACGTTCACGCCGTCATTCCCATAATTGGAATACAGCCACGGAAGCAGCTGGAATGTACCCTCCTCTGTGGCAACCGCACTCATGGCAAATCCATAGGTACTGTCGTCCGGATCTGTCAAAGCGAGAGCCATTTCATAGAACTCATCAATGCTGGTTGGAGCAGAGTCATAACCGGCAGCCTCCAGAAGATCCATGTTCACAGCCAGTGCCAGGCAGTTCGTGTTCTGCGGAAGTCCGTAAAGATTGCCATCCGCATCCTGGCATGAAGACATGTTTGCATCGTAAAAATTGTCCAGCTCTCCCCACTCTTCCAATTCTGCTGTGATATTCTCAAATACGCCCAGAGAAATGTAAGAAGCCATATCCGGGGAATCCACCATACCGATATCCGGCAGTTCCCCGGAAATAGCACCGATTGTATACTGGTTCATCAGTTCCTCCCGGGCCACATACTCAGGAACCACATAGATGACATCCTGCGAAGCATTGTACTCGTTACAAATCTGAGTAATTGCAGCTACTTCATCCTCGCCTTCAAAATAATGCCACATACTTACTTCCGTTGCTCCTGATGTGTTTGCATTCAGGTCAGCACTTGCACTCGCTGTTGTGCTCTCCGTCTCAGCCTCACTGCTGGTCGCATCGGTAGTATCAGCCTCACTTGTGCTGCCGGAACTGCTTCCGCATGCCGCCAGGCTGAAAGCCATTGCACAAACCAGCGCTCCCGCGGAAACTTTCCGTAAGTTTTCACGGTTCAGAAAATGTGTTCTCCTTTTCATAGTTACCTCCTCATTTAATATTTATTTGTAATGTAATTTTATCATCCGCAAATTAGCGAAAAAACCCATTATTTTAAGCAATTTGCAGATAATTTAGTGTATTATTTTAATTTTTGGAAAAAAATTTAAGATTTCAAAAAGATATTGCACAAAAGCAAACGGCGGATTTTCTCAATAATCCGCCATTTTCTCCAAATACTGTGACACTGTCATTCCCGTCGCCTTATGAAATACCTTGGAAAAATACTTAAGGTCCGTAAAACCAACTGCGTAAGGTACATCTTTTTTATCGCATTTTCCGCCTTGGTATAATTCTTTTGCCCTTTCAATCCGATAATTTCTGAGAAATACGGAAAACTTCTCGCCCACATCTCTGGCAAACAGGTAACTAAAGTACTCCTGACTGAGTCCCACATTTGCTGCCAGTTCTCTTTGACTGATTTTATCAGCATAACTCTCCTCTATATAATCCAGCGACTTTGCAATCATTGGGTGAACATTGGGATACTGATCCCTCAATGCAGACTTTTTCCTGAATTTTTTCTGAATGCGTTTTTCCAGTTTGATTTCCACTTTTTCCAGAGTATCCATCAGTTCATCTTTCGTTACCGGCTTCAGCAAATACTCGTTAACCCCCAGTGAAATAGCCTGCTTTGCAAAATCAAAATCTGCATGGGCGGAAACAATCACAAACTCCGTTGCCAATCCCTGTTCACGCACTTTCCGGATCAATGTCAGTCCATCCATCACAGGCATTTTAATATCGGTAAAAACCACATCGGGTAACAGGTGCTGGATCCGGTTCAATGCCTCATCCCCATTTGATGCCGTCCCGACCAATTCGTGCTCCGGCGCGTAATTTTTAATCAATCTGCACAAACCTATCTGCACTCTCTGCTCATCTTCTGCCACAAATACCCTCACTTTTCTTCTCCTCCTGTTTCCTCCTCTGCACTATCTATCGTCAATTTTTCCGGAATCGGAAGCCAGAATATATATCTGGTTCCCTCCCCTTTCGATGTAACCAGGCGCATCTGAAGTCCGGCACCGTAAAACATGCGAAGCCGGATAATCACGTTTTTAACCCCATATCCGCTCTTTGTCTGGCTGAAAACCAGGACATCAGTCTCCCCCGCCATAATTCTTTCGATAGATTTTTTCACTTCCTCAGACATACCGCAACCGTTATCATACAATTCGAGCCGCAGGTAATTATCCTCCGCTCTGCCATCCAGAATAATCTTTCCGCCTTTGTCCATATTTTCAAAACCATGAGATATGGAGTTTTCAATAAAAGGCTGAAAAAACTGCTTACAGCAGGGCCACTCGCTATATTCCTGCGGAAAATGAATTTCATAGTCAAACAGATCCATTCTGCGGAATTTCTGCAAAGCCAGATAATCCTCCGCCCACTTAAGCTCTGCCCCAACCGTTGTAAACTCTCCCTGATTAGCCAGCGTGTAGTGGAGCATTTCGGAAAGTTGCTTTAAAAGCCGGGAAAGGTTCACATTCCCGCTATCCAGCGCATCATAATGTAAAGCAGTCAGCATATTGCAAAGGAAATGCGCGTCAATCTGGGATTCCAGCGCCATCCGCTCCGCATAATTTTTCTCTTCAATAGATGCAATCATCTTCTGATAATGCTGCTGCGTCTCCTTTCTCTGCCTCCGCAGCTCTGTTACCATATCGTTATACTGACCGGCCAGAGCCCACAGTTCATGCTTTCCTTCTATCGGGATCTGACGCTCCAGGTTTCCGGACTGGATATCAGTCATCGCGTCGCGTATACTCCCGATTGTCCGCAGCACTTGCCGCATCAGAATCTGCCAGGCGGAGAGGATAACCAGGAGAAGACAGATAAACAGGATCAGATCGTTTCGATAAATCTGATTTACCTGCTCCGTCATACCAGTCGAATCAATGTCGACATGCACGATCCATCCAAAGTAATCCAGGGTCTTCTCCTTATTAATATTCTTAACTTTACCCTGATATTTGTTCAGCGAATATCCCTCATATGCGTCATC
>JAJQAD010000055.1 GCA_021204005.1 Clostridiales bacterium | reverse complement strand
GACTCGAACCACCGACCTCACGCTTATCAGGCGTGCGCTCTAACCGGCTGAGCTACAGGCCCCAACACCAACGCATTTTACCATCCTGCCGGCGTAAAGTCAACTGTCTCTTTCGTTTTTTCTGTCTTTTTATACATTTTTAGCAAAAAAAGCAACCCTATTTTAAAATACACCCGATCGCTTCCCTGACGCTGCTCACCCCGACAACCTCGATCCCGACTTTCCTCACCTGCTCTGTCACGCAGACTTTCGGTAAAATGCACCGCTCAAAGCCCAGCTTTTTCGCCTCCTGCACTCTGGTCAGCGCCATGCTGACGGACCGCACCTCGCCGCTCAAACCCACTTCGCCGAAGCAGATGGTCCGGTCGGAGATCGGAATATCCTTATAGCTGGAGACGACCGCCAGTACGATGCCGAGATCGATGGCCGGTTCGTTCATACGGACGCCTCCGGCGATATTGACGTAGGCGTCACTGGAGGACAGACGAATGCCCGCCCGCTTTTCCAGGACAGCCAGAAGCAGATTGACACGGTTTAAGTCGGCGCCCGCCGCAGTGCGCCGGGGAAGGCCGAAGCCGGTCTTGCAGATCAATGCCTGGATTTCCACCAGAATCGGCCGCGTTCCCTCGATGGAACAGGCGACGACGGAGCCGGACGCCCCCTCCGGCCGCCCGGAGAGCATGTATTCAGAGGGGTTCGGCACTTCGACCAGACCCTCGCCGCGCATCTCAAAAACGCCGATCTCATTGGTGGAGCCGAAACGGTTTTTCACACCCCGCAACACGCGGTAAGCCGCGTGGCGGTCGCCCTCGAAGTAGAGAACAGAATCGACCATGTGCTCCAGCACCCGCGGTCCGGCTACCACGCCCTCCTTGGTCACGTGCCCGACAAGAAAGATTGTGATGTTCAGCAGCTTTGACAGCTGCAGAAACAGTCCGGTCGCCTGGCGGATCTGGGAGACGCTGCCCGGTGCGGAGGATGCGTTTTCACTATACATAGTCTGGACGGAGTCGATGATCGCCACCTCCGGCTGCTCCCGCTGCAGCACATTCGCCACATTCTCCAGATTCGTCTCACACAGAAGCTTCAGGGAATCGGAAAAGCTGCCGATGCGCTCCGCACGGATACGGATCTGCTGCAGTGACTCCTCCCCGGAAATGTACAAGACACTCCTGTGTGCGGCGGACAGATTGCGGCACACCTGCAAAAGAAGCGTGGATTTGCCGATGCCGGGGTCGCCGCCCACCAGCACCAGAGAACCGGGAACGATACCGCCGCCCAGCACACGGTCCAGCTCGCCGATGCCGGTCGAAAAGCGCTCCTGCCCGCTCATCTCCACACGGGAAAGAGAGACGGGTTCCGGAGTTTTTCGGAAGGTACCTGCTGTGCCTGCGCCACTGGCGCCGCCTGCCCCTTTCGGTGCGGCTGGCTCCTCCACAAAGGTATTCCACTCCCTGCAGCCCGGACATTGACCGAGCCACTTCGCGGACTCATACCCGCAATTCTGACAGAAAAAAATTGTATTTTTTCCCTTAGCCATTCCTATTTCTACCTTTCCATTTCACGGCATGTCAAAACCTATATGGAGGATGCGCATAAGAGATATTTCACAAGCGGGTAGTTCGGAGCCGCCGGTACTTAGAGACCGTATTTTGGTCTCTTATGTACCGCTGCGTGCGGAGTCTAGCGAGAGCGTACCCGCGTTGAAATATCTCTTATGCGCATCCTCCTCTATCATGTCGTAAAACTCACACCTCAAACACGATTTCCCCCCTACGGACGGACACTGTGACCGCATTCCCCTCTTTTACTTTCCCGGCCAGAATTTCGTCCGCCAGCCGGTCTTCCAGCATGGTCTGAATTGCCCGGCGCAGCGGCCGCGCGCCGTACCGCGGCTCGTAGGCCTGCTCCACGATGTATTTTTTCACGGAATCACGGATCACCAGTTTAATTCCCATCTGCTTTTCACACCGCTCCCGCAGTTCGTCTGTCATCAGGGATACGATCTGCTTCATATGCTCTTTTGTCAGAGCATGGAAGACGATGGTCTCGTCAATACGGTTTAAGAATTCCGGACGGAACAGCCTCCTCACTTCCTCCATCACATTGGATTTCATGCGCTCGTAGTCCTGCCGCTCATCTTCTGTCGCCGCAAAGCCAAGCTTCTTCGGCTCCACAATGGACTTTGCCCCGGCGTTTGAGGTCATAATGATAATTGTATTTTTAAAATCTACTTTTCTACCCTGGGCATCCGTCACATGTCCGTCATCGAGTACCTGCAAAAGAATATTGAAGACATCCGGGTGCGCTTTTTCAATCTCATCAAACAGGATAACAGAGTATGGGTGACGGCGGACCTGCTCGCTCAGCTGTCCTCCCTCATCGTAACCCACATAGCCGGGCGGTGACCCGATCATGCGGGACACGCTGTGCTTTTCCATGTATTCCGACATATCCACGCGGATCATGGCGTCCTCTGTGCCGAAAACCTCCTGTGCCAACGCCTTGGATATCTCTGTCTTTCCCACGCCGGTCGGTCCCAGGAACAGAAACGATCCAATCGGGCGGGAGGGATCTTTGAGCCCCACTCTGCCGCGGCGGACCGCCCTGGAAACCGCTTTAACTGCCTCGTCCTGAGCGATCACCCTCTTATGCAGAGAGGCTTCCATCCGTTTCAAACGAGCAGACTCGCTCTCCGTCAGCCGTTTCACCGGTATATGAGTCCACGCAGCGACAACCTCTGCCACATCATTCTCGCCGACAGTCAGTTTCTTCCTGTTATGAACCTGCTTCTGTTTTTTTATCGCTTTCTCATACTCTTCCTGCGCCATCTGCTGTTTTGCCCGAAGTTCAGACGCACGCTCCAGGTCAAGCTGCGCAATTGCATCCTCCAGCTCCTGCCGCAGCGCTTCCAGTTTTTTCTCCTGCTCTGCCGTTTTCCCCGATGAAGGAATACCGTGCAGGCGGACTCTGGATGCTGCCTCATCCATCAGGTCGATAGCCTTATCCGGCAAAAACCGGTCGCTGACATATCTGGCGGATAACTCCGCTGCGGCGCGGACGCCTGCATCTGTGATCGTAACGCCGTGATGCGCTTCATACCGGCCGCGCAGCCCCGTCAGAATAGCTGTCGTCTCTTCCAGATCCGGCTCCTCCACGAGAATAGACTGAAAACGCCGCTCCAGAGCCGCGTCTTTCTCAATGTGCTTCCGGTACTCGCGGACTGTCGTGGCGCCGATCACCTGGATCCGTCCCCGGGACAAAGTCGGCTTCATAATGTTTGCCGCATCCAGCGCGCCTTCTGCGCCGCCTGCGCCGATGATAGTGTGAAGCTCATCGATAAAAAGAAGGACATCTTTCGTCTCCTCTGTCTCTTTTAAAATGCCTTTGATTCTCTCCTCAAACTCACCCCGGTACTTGGTTCCGGCCACCAGTCCGGCGACATCCAGCGACAGCACGCGCCGGTTCTGCAGAAAGTCAGGGACATTTCCCTGCGCAATGCGCTGCGCCAGGCCCTCCACGATGGTCGTCTTTCCCACGCCCGGCTCCCCGATCAGGCAGGGATTATTTTTCCCCCTGCGGCTTAAGATCTGCACCATCCGCTCCAGTTCTGTTTCCCTGCCAATGAGCGGATCGAGCTCTCCGGCTTTTGCGCGCGCCGTCAGATCCGAAGAATACTGTTCCAGCAGAGCAGTCCCCGCGGATTCCCCTTCTTTCCCGGTGCGCATCTTTTTTACACTGGCATACTCCACGGGTCTTCCCATCGCGAACAGGATTTCCCCGTACATCTGATCCAGATTCACGGTCAGCACAGCGAGTATCTGTGCCGCCGCACAGTCCGGATGTTCTAACAGGGACAGAAGCATATGCTCTGTCCCCACTGATTCACTCTCATATTGGCGTGCCAGCTCAGCCGCCCGCTCCAGCACCTGCTCTGATTCCGGCATCAGCGAAATTGTCTCCGCATCGTCTGTCACCGGAAACGGCAGAATCATCTCATCGATCACGCGCGATACCGTCGCCTCCTGAACCGACTGCCGGCGCAGGACCTGACCGGCCACACCGTTTTTCTCCCGTATCATGCCCAGCAGAATGTACTCCGTGCCGAGCACGCGCAGACCTTTTTCTTTCACCAGATTCTGCGCAATGCGCATCACCTGTCTGGCCTGCTTCGTATAGGCGTAAGACTCCATCTGTCCTTACCTCCTGCTTTTCTTAATTCATTCACCACTGTGACTTCCTGCACGGCTCCGGCACAAACACCGGACGGCTGTCTTGTCTTTCATATGTCCTTATATCTTAAAATATGTCCGACACCTCAGTGTTACTCGTAATCGGAATAAATCTCATCTACAAGCTGATGAGCCTCTTCCCGGGTAACCCCCTTGCAAAATCCTCTGGCAACCGCCAGCCGGAGGTGATCCTTCATCTCCTCCATTGCCTTGATCTTATCAAGATCGATCGCAATGACAGCTCCCGTCCTGCGCCCCAGGCGAAGAAGCCCCTCCTGGCGCAGAACCGCATACGCCTTGTTCACGGTATGCATGTTAATTCCGATTGTATCCGCCAGGCTCCGCACCGAGGGAAGCGAATCTCCCTCCTGGTACTGACGGGTGGCAATCCCGTAAATAATCTGGTTGCGAAGCTGAATGTAGAGTGCCTCATCGCTGTCAAAATCAATCTGTATTTCCATTTCCTCTGTCTCTCCTCTATCCTTTGTTATATATTACAAAATTTTCTAACTGAGTGTTGCTAATTCAACAGCCTGCCTGCATTGCGATAAATTGCATGCTGACAAACCATTGAATTGCAACCGCACAATTAGAGAAATTCCAGATCATCGTCATCATCGTAGTATTCCGGCTTTTCTCCCGACATTTTCAGTTTGCTCAGATCCATGCTGTCCGATTCATCCAGAGCCGGGATATCATAATCCGCCTCTTTCACTAACGGGATATCATAATCATCCAGCCACTCAGTTTCCTTCTTTTCCTGAATTCGGGAAGATTCAGACTTTCGCGCTGTACCGGTTCCCCGCTTTACAGCATCCCGCGCCGGAGTCTTTTGTGACGCATCGGCTTCCTGCTTCGCAATATCCCGCGCCGGGGTCTTTTGTATCACTTCGGCTTCCTGCTTCGCAGTTTCCTCAGTCTGGATATCTTCCCGTACCTGATTTTCCCATACCATATCATCTTTCTGTATTCCGGTATCCGGCACCGACTGGTCATCCGGTATCCCGGCGGATTCCGCAGTGTCCCCGTTCATCCCGGAAGCCAGATCCTCCTCTATGTAGCGGTTCAGGAGCGCCTCAAAATCCGTATCATCCATGGAATCCAGATCCAGCACATCGACACCGCCGATCTCCGACATGGGCTCCGATACCGGTGTTTCCTGTACAGAAGCATTCTTCCTTTTATTCTTCTTTACGGACGATGCTTTTTCCCTGTGCTTATCAGCTGCTTCTCCCGCATAGTCTCCGGCAGTTTTTCTGCTTTCCTCCGGCTTTTCCCGGTTCTGTCTGGTTTTCGCGATCTCCGCCTGCTCCGTATTTGAAATTCTTTCTGCGCGGTCAGACACTCCCGCAGTCTGTTCCGTCCCGGAAGCTTCTCCTGCCGGCTTCTTTGCATCCGATCGTACGTTTTCTTTCTGCTGCCGGTCATTTATCTTTTCCCCGACCGGCTGTGCTGTTCCTTTTCTAACCTTTACCGGCTCGGGATTTTCTGTTTTTTTCTTAGTTTTTGCCTCGACACGCTCTTCGCTATCATTTTTCCGCTTTGGCTCCGCAGCAGTCCTTTTCGGCGCCTCTTCTTCGTCTTCCTCAATCTCTTCCTCCAGAATACGGCGAAGGCGACGATACCGCGCGGAAAATATAATGGTCAGCACCAATAGCAGTAACCCAACCACAGCAAGTAAACTAAACGCCATTTTTGTCAGAGAATCCGAGGAAAAATCAGACGCCGTTTCCGCCTCATTCTCTTCCGTCTCCGCCGCACTATACTGCATATTCAGAAGATTCTTCTGGATGGTACCGTCGTCCGCATTGTATACATACCAGCCGGACTCCCCGATCTCATTGTACCCGTATACATAATAAAAATCTACAATAGACGCATCGTCCGCAACCAGTTCATCCGGTTCCGCCAGCTGAAGTGCTGTAACCGCGCCCTCAGCAAATTCAAGGCTGGCCTCCACAAAGCGGTCGGACACCAGAGACAGTTCTTCCTCCGGAATATCGGTCAGAGTAATCGAGCCACTCAGCGTATCAAACTCCAGGGAAGCGCTCTCTGCCGCCTCCGCATCCGATTCATCCGCGTCAGAATCCTCATCCAGACTCTCATCGGAGGTCTCCAGCAAGTCGCCGCGCACCCATCCGCTGCGCTCCTCGCCATCTACGGTATACGAAATCTGATACCATGTATTTCCATCTGAACCCGTCGTCTCATCCTCAATGGACACGGCCTGCCCCTCTGACAGACCTCCTACCTGATCACCGCTGACAGCGGAATTGCGGACCACGATATTATCCGACACCGCTGTACCCGACGCCGGAATCGCCCATACCGTCACAGCCGGTCCGGCCATGACCCCGCCAACAGACAGAGCAGCCGTCATAGCAAGTGCAAACACGCGTTTATTCCATCTCGTCTTATCTCTCATTTTTTCTTTCCTCTCACAAAAATACATTTCTTCTCATTATAATTACAATCATTTGAAAATGTCAACCAAAGCATGAAAAGATCGGTGAAA
>JAJQAD010000231.1 GCA_021204005.1 Clostridiales bacterium | reverse complement strand
AGACTTTATGCGGTCTGCGATAGGTTTTTTCTCTATTTAACTGTCAAACCCCCGCTCATTTTTATTCCTCCTTGCTATGAATCATGAGTTTTAAATCTTTTTGGATTAGTATAACGGATGGAGATAAATTCAAAATTAACCGAATGCGAAATTTTTATGTACTCCGGATGCACGGGAGTTTACTATGAGTTTATGTTTCTGGTATAATATGATAACTACGATATTAATAAGGATGGAGGGATTCCGATATGTTCCAGATTCTTGTAGTAGAAGATGACAAAAATACCTCCCGTCTTATGACGGCTGTGTTAAAACGCGACGACTACGAAGTATTTTGTGCGGCGGACGGCGAGGAAGCATTGAAGCTTATGGATGCGCAGCATGTGGATCTGATCGTACTCGATGTCATGATGCCGCGTATGGACGGGTATCAGTTTACGGAAGAACTCAGAAACGGCGGCGATACCACTCCGATTCTCATGGTGACGGCAAAGCGTCTGCCGGAAGAGCGGTGCAAAGGATTTCTGGTCGGAACTGACGACTATATGGTCAAGCCTGTGAATGAGGAAGAGATGCTGCTTCGCATCAAAGCGCTGCTCCGGCGTGCGCAGATCGCCAATGAACACAAACTGAAAATCGGAAAAGTGACGCTGGACTATGACAATCTGTCGGTCTCGCGGGAAGGCGTCTCCCTCACAATTCCGCAAAAAGAATTTTACCTCTTATATAAGCTTCTGTCCTATCCCGACAAGATCTTTACCCGACTGCAGCTGATGGACGAAATCTGGGGGATGGATTCAGAAACCGTTGACACTACAGTCAACGTTCATGTAAACCGGCTACGGAAGAAATTTGACTCCTGGCCGGAATTTGAGATCATTGCGGTGCGTGGAATCGGTTACAAGGCGGTAGTACACCATGCGTAAAATAAAAGAAAAATTTAAGAATCTCGGAATGGCGTTGAAACTGGCATTTTTTGTTTTTGTCATCTATCTGGCGGCAATCGCTGTGGCATTTTTTCTTGTACTGCTTGTATCCAGGACAGGAATATTCAGCGAACCACTGGATTTCCGGATACCACTGTTTCAGTTTGCCGTTGTCAGCCTGATTGTCGGAACAATACTTTCCGCTGTCTTTGGCAGGATGCTGCTAAAACCGCTCCGCAAGGTTATGGACGCTGCGGATCGCATTGCGGACGGAGATTACAGCGTAAGAATTTCTCTGAAGGGCTCAAGTGAACTGACTGCGCTCGGTGAAAGATTCAACCACATGGCCAGAGAACTTGACAGCGTAGAAATGTTGCGACAGGATTTTGTCAACAATTTTTCGCACGAATTCAAGACTCCTATTGTCTCGATCCGGGGATTTGCAAAAATGCTGAAGCTGGAAGATATCTCGGAACAGGAACGGACAGAGTACCTTACTATCATTATCTCTGAGTCAGAACGACTGTCAGAGCTTGCCGTCAATGTCCTGGAGCTCTCAAAGCTTGAACAGCAGGCCATCTTAAGTGAACGGCAGCGCTTCAATCTGAGCGAACAGATCCGCCTCGCGATTATAATGATGGATCAGAAATGGGCCGACCGGAAGACAGAATATCAGCTGGAGGGCGAGGAGATATTTCTGGAAGGGAACCAGGATCTTCTCAAACAGGTATGGATCAATCTCCTGGACAATGCGGTCAAATTTTCACCCCTGCACGGCACTGTGCGAATTTTGATCCGGCAGGTAGGGAAAACTGTCTCCATCTCTGTAGCCAATCAGGGCGACGCCATACCACTGAATGCAGCGGCGCATATTTTTGATAAATTTTACCAGGGAGATACTTCCCACTCGACTAAGGGAAATGGTCTCGGACTTTCCATCGCCAAACAGGTTGTGAAACTGCATGGCGGCCAGATTTTTCTGAAAAGCTCTGACGGAGAGTGGACAGTCTTTGAAGTGATTTTGCCAAAGGCACAACTACCGGAATAAACCTCCATAAATGCGGGCAGAGGAGACAATTCTGCCGTCATACAGATAAAATGGGCAGTTCGGAATAATTCCAACTGCCCATTTTGGAAAAGGGATTTAAAGAAATATGTTAATTTGTAATAACCAGTTTTCCGCCATCCTGCAGATCATACGTACCTGCTTCGCCGCCTGCTGCCTGAATAGTTACGCCTTCCGGCGCATTAATCTGATTCACACGGGTGTCCTTTGTAAAAGTCACTGCCGAGTCACCGGTAGCATACCAGCGGCTGCTCACATCCAGCGCAAGATTTGCATTTTGGATGACACCTCTCAGAACAGTTGACTTCATCTCAATCCACATCGCCCGCTCCGTATCCTCATTGAGGCAGTCACCGTGTACATCCATATTTTCCATGGTAATATGATTGCCGTATGGATGATCTCCCGGAAGTGTGCGCATAGGATCTTCATTTATCTTCGCATGTACCAGAATACCATTTCCGGATTTCACCTGACAGCCGTCCATCGTAATGATGGTGTTATCGCTCTTAATCAGGACCGTTTCCTTTGCGGACTCGATGGATCCGCCCTTCACAGTCAGAGCCCCCACTTCCTCCGGAACACCGTTTACATTATGAAAGACTGCCAGATAGGACCCGCATTTCACATTGCAGTCGGTGAAAGTCATGTCACCCTCCCCACCGATCAGGCCAGCCATACTTGCGACATCAAAATTACATCGATTGAAATAATCATGGCAATCCGGATCCGCATAGGCGCCGTATCCGCTTCTTGTAGTGATCACATCACAGTCATTCGCTTCCAGATAGACAAACCCTTCGGCAGCTTCTGTGGACAACGCACCCCAGCCATCGCAGATAATTTTGCTGTTATAAAAGTAACTGGAGGAATTCGTCATGGTGCAGTGCGTCCGTGCATTTCCCTCTACCTCCAGCGCCGGCGGCGGCGTTGCCATAATGCCGGTAACAGGCGCATAATCGTCCCCGTAAGGAGTTCCGTGCGCATACAGGATGGAGTCGTAGACACGCAGTGTGGAATACTCCTCAGCAGCTGTGCAGAAACGACTCTTGCCGGTAGTATCAATGACAGCATTCCGAACCGTCATGCTGGCGCCATATTTAGCGGAAATCGCCGTATCAGGGCCGCCCACACCCCGGCCTTCATCCGCGCAGTAAATCACAGCGTTTTCTACCACCGCGTCGGTCGCCGCTCCTTCCGCGTACACGCCGCCTTCCGGCGTCTTCAAAGCCAGAACCTTCAGGTCAGAAACCTTCTGCCCGTCCACATGGCCTCTGCATATTACTTTTTCATTTGTCACAGCGGCTGCTCCATCTTTTATCGTTACCGCAGCGACGGCATCCGGATGAGACGCAAACCAGTTCTGAATGGGTTTACCGGGATTCATACCTGCGTTAACGGCCTCTACAAGATCCATAAGCCTGATAGACAGGGTTGACGGCTCACGAACCGGTCTGACTACGTTTTTTGCT
The DNA here is from genome assembly GCA_021204005.1 of Clostridiales bacterium. GTDB lineage: Bacteria > Bacillota > Clostridia > Lachnospirales > Lachnospiraceae > Eubacterium_I. The sequence continues at coordinate 3,304 of JAJQAD010000231.1, read as the reverse complement.
TTGATCATTTTTTCCATAAAAAATATCTCCTCGTATTCCATGTATTCAATTATCAATTCCGATCAAAATACACCTGAGATCTTAATACTAACCCACTTTCTCATATGATCACGCTTCGGGCATCAACAGCACACGCGCCACATCGAGCCGTCCGGATGCAAGTTCTTCCATCATCTCGATCGTTTTACTCAAAGGCTCTTTTTGTGTGGAATATATGTCAGTCGACCACTTACCCATGGCGATCAGATCAAACAACATGCGGATTTCTTCTTTTGTATAAGTGAAACTGAACTTGAAGTCATACTCCATCGGTCCCAGAGCTGCCGTGACCATCTCATAAGGGCGGCCATCGCTCCCAATCAGCATGACCTGCCCGTTCGGCATCGTCAGATCCACACAGAGGCTGACAGACGACGGGTGTCCCGCAGCTTCAAAAGTTACCTGCGCACCGCCCTCATGAGCCAGAATTTCTTTCGCCTTACCGATATCCTCCTCGCTGTCGGAATCCAGCGCATAGTCCGCGCCTGCCTTAAGTGCCGCTTTGCGGCGTTCCGGAATCGGGTCAAATGCAATCAGATTTCTCGCTCCGGACATCTTTGCAGCCTGTATAACAGACAAACCGACAGATCCGCAGCCGGCAACCACCGCGTTATCTCCTACGCGCAGCTCTGACCTGCGCACCGCATGGAATCCTACGCCAATCACATCAAAGAGAACCGCCTGATCCATCCTGACTTCATCCGGGATCAGGAACAATTCATTCTGTGGATAATGGGAAAGCACATACTCTGCATACGCGCCCTGTGTGCCCGGCCCAATGCCCAATGTGTTAGGAAAAGCATTGGCACAGGTATTCGGATGACCGGTATTGCAGGAATAGCAGTTTCCGCAGTCACCCGGAGGTCCGACAGCCACGCGGTCCCCCGCTTTCACACAGGTTACACCTTCGCCGACTTCCTCAACGATGCCCACTGACTCATGTCCCAGAACCAGTTCCCAGTTAAACACTCCCGGGAGCTTATAGGCATGGATATCTGTCCCGCAGATACCACAATATTTTACCTTGACCAGTACCTGTCCCGGAGCCGCGACAGGCTTTTCAATTTCAACATACTCCAGATTTCCCGGACCGTGATACATTACAGCTTTCATATTATTTTATTCCTTTCCGGCCGCCGCACGCATTTTTACGGCTTCCTCTGAATCGTAAGCGGGCTTGCGGGATAAAATTGCAAGCAGAATAATAGCAAGAACAACAAACAGACAAAGCACCAGATACGCCCCGGTAGGATTCCCAGCATTGATGAACGCGCCCATATACATATTCGCAAATGCCGCAATCACGCCCTGCAGCGCCATGATAATACGTGAAGCCGATAAATAATTTTTCCGTCCAAAAATATAAGTGTTTATAGACGGATTCAGGTTCGGACATCCTCCCGTGATCGCCGCATAGCCGATTGTCGCCAGCATAATCAGGCCGATCGTGCTTCCGTTGGAAAAAGCCATTCCCAGAAAGCCCACTATGTAAAGACATCCCATAACCATAGAAGCAACCGGTGTTCCCCATTTATCATCAATCACTCCCAGAAGGAAACTTGCAGGGAATCCGATAACCGCACCGATTGTCAGCGCCGGAAGATAAATGGTAGAGGGAACGTCTTTCATAATCATAACGGTAGCAAAATATGCGGTAATACAGGTAATACCGAAATAAAGAATGCCAAAAGAAACAATAACAAGCCAGCTGTCTCTTCGTGTTAAAATTTCTTTGATAGTGAGAGTACTCTGATTTTCCTCAACCTGCATGGAAGCCGGCTCGCAATCCGCGCCGTCCGGATATAGCCCGCATTCTTCCGGCGTACTCTTGAAAAACAGAAGCATCAGCACACCGATAATGGCAATGATAACGGCAAAGACATAGTAAATATCCGAAAATCTCATGCCCATATTGGAGCCAATAGTGGTAAGCGCCACAAAGGAAGCGCTTGCGATCGGAGCTCCCATTGTAACCAACCCCAACGCTTTTCCACGATGCTTTGACCACCAGTTCGTACACATCAGGTTGGTGCCGTGCTGCAAGATGACAATCACTACTCTGATAATAAAGAATGCGATAATAAAGGTTGCGAAGCTTAAAGTCACGGAAGATAACCCCATGATTGCGATGCCTGCCGCCACAACAAAAGTGGTCAGAACCATGAGGAATTTCGAGTTCAGCTTCATAAATACGGTGTTAATAACAAAAATCATGACTACCGCCATCAGGCTGCCGTAAGTAAGGGTACTTGTAATGGTTGTAACTGTCCATCCGGTCTCCTCAATAAGCGTGGTTGTCAGTAAATTGACCTGTTCTCCTGTGATCACACAGAACAGGTAGTAGCAACAGATGCCGAGAATAATCAATATAATCGCTCTGTTTCTGAATTTTGGGTTGTTTTTTCCAAACATCATGTTCCTCCTTTTCGTTATGTTTTATGTATGTTTAACATAACACAGGAAAAAATTTCTGAAAATCAGTTATTCGGATTGGGGGTTACAACGAATTTCGGACGATATTTTATGATTATTTTGGTAATGATGACAATACAGCGTTTTCGCCGTATTGCTTCATATGCCTCTCGCCCTTGACTTTTATCTCCTTTTTATATAAAATGCAATGAAGAAAATTCTTTTGCTGAGAGCCGAAATTTACTTATACATCCGGAGCATCTCAAAACAAGTTGGAAGCCCACAATATTTTTACGGAGGCAAAGATAGCAGGAACCGTTTCAGGAGGCTGACATGAACTGGCTGGATATATTTTGTTTTACATCTGCGGCAAAAACAGGCAGCTTTTCTATGGCTGCCAAGGAACTGATGATTTCCCAGCAGGCGGTCAGTCGCCACATCCGAAAACTGGAAGACGAGCTGGGGTTTCCGCTCTTTCTGCGAAATTATCAGAATGTGTATCTGACCAAAGCAGGAGAGCTCATGTTATCCTGCTTTCAGGATCGCGATGAGATCCTCAACCATTATAGAGAATCGATTCCTAATACATCGAAACATGCACCATTGCGAATAGCCTGGAGCCAGTGGCTGGGATGTCCCTCTTCTTTTAAAAGAATTCTGGATGGTTTTATCACACAGCATTCTGATATTCCCGTTTTCATATACAGTCTTCCGCCTTCTGAGCTCCTTTCGATGATGGAAAATCATGAACTTGATTTTGTTCTTATGACCAGATATTACCTGAATCATCAGCCTGTTTTATGGAAAAACCTGATTCTTGGAGAGGAACCCATATATCTTTTTGGAGACAGCA
>JAJQAD010000081.1:4158-6858 GCA_021204005.1 Clostridiales bacterium | reverse complement strand
AAATGATCATACTCGAAAGCATCAAAAAAGAGATAATCCAGAAAAAGAGGGTAAAAGATTCGGGAGACAACCCACAAAATGAGAAAATCTCGGAAAAAGAAGGTAAAAGATGTGAGAGGCAACCCACAAAAATGAAAGAATCCAGATTAAGTGGGTAAACCATACAGGATAGAATCCGTAAAATAGATAATGAGAAAAAACAGGACGCTGAGGACAAAATTAACCCACATAAACAACAATGCTTCAGGAAACAATGGATTTTGAACCGGAAATTACAGCTCCGGTGTAGGTTATTTCTTCCCAAAAAAACGAAAAAATCGGGCGAGTTAGTCAAAAAATTAACAAAAATGAAAAATAACGTTCTCAGGGTATTGAAATCTTTGAATGAATTATGTAGAATAGGGAAGGATTGGAAAAGGAACCTGCCCGATTTTACAGGTTCACTATTAATTACTATTAATTATTCTAGGAGGAATGAGAAATGGCAGTAAAAGTTGCAATCAATGGATTTGGCCGTATCGGTCGTCTGGCTTTCAGACAGATGTTTGGCGCAGAGGGATATGAGATCGTAGCGATCAACGATCTGACCAGCCCTAAGATGCTGGCTCACTTATTAAAATATGATTCTTCACAGGGTAAATACGCGAAGGCTGACACCGTAGTTGCAGGTGAGGATTCCATCACGGTTGACGGTCAGGAGATCAAGATCTACGCTGAGCCGGATGCAAACAACTGCCCCTGGGCGGCGCTGGATGTTGACGTTGTTCTGGAGTGCTCCGGATTCTACACTTCCAAGGCAAAAGCACAGGCGCACATCAATGCAGGCGCTAAGAAGGTTGTCATCTCCGCTCCGGCAGGCAATGACCTTCCTACTATCGTATATAATGTTAACCAGGATACTCTGACCGCTGAGGACAAGATCATTTCCGCGGCTTCCTGCACCACCAACTGCCTTGCTCCGATGGCTCAGGCTCTGAACAACCTGGCTCCGATCAAGACCGGTATCATGTGCACGATTCACGCTTACACCGGCGACCAGATGACTCTGGACGGCCCGCAGAGAAAGGGTGATCTGAGAAGATCCCGTGCAGCGGCTGTGAACATCGTTCCGAACAGCACCGGCGCAGCAAAAGCAATCGGTCTGGTTATCCCGGAGCTTTCCGGCAAACTGATCGGCGCGGCACAGCGTGTACCGACTCCGACCGGTTCCACCACTATGCTGAACGCAGTAGTAGAGGGTTCTGTTACTGTTGACGAGATCAACGCAGCGATGAAGGCAGCAGCGAATGAGTCCTATGGCTACAACGAGGACGAGATCGTTTCCTCCGATATCATCGGCATGACCTACGGTTCTCTCTTCGATGCAACCCAGACTATGGTGCTTCCGCTTGACAACGGAACCACACAGGTACAGGTTGTTTCCTGGTATGACAATGAGAACAGCTACACCAGCCAGATGGTTCGCACCATCAAATACTTCGCTGAGCTGGCTTAATCAGGATCAGGTTGTATAGAAGTAAGAAGACTCTTAAGGGTCCGGTCGGATAAGGACCGGACCCTTTTTCCATTTCATAGGAAAATTCGTCCTATGAAAAAATTAAAAAGGAGATTATGACATGGGATTAAATAAGAAATCCGTAGATGACATCAATGTGAAAGGTTTAAAAGTCCTTTGCAGATGTGATTTTAACGTACCCTTAAAAAACGGACAGATCACCGATGAGAACCGTCTCGTTGCGGCTCTTCCTACGATCAAAAAGCTGATTGCAGACGGCGGCAAAGTGATCCTCTGCTCTCATCTCGGCAAGGTAAAGACCGAGGAAGATAAGCAGACCAAGACACTGGCTCCCGTGGCGGCCCGTCTTTCCGAGCTGCTCGGCCAGGAAGTGAAGTTCGCGGCTGACCCGGAGGTCGTCGGACCCAACGCGCGCGCGGCGGTTGAAGCGATGCAGGATGGCGATGTGATCCTTCTGGAGAACACCCGTTTCCGTCCGGAGGAGACGAAAAACGGCGAGGCTTTTTCCAAAGATCTGGCTTCCCTCTGCGACGTATTTGTGAATGATGCATTCGGTACCGCTCACCGGGCGCACTGCTCCAACGTGGGCGTGGCAAAGCTGGTGGATACCGCGGTGGTCGGATATCTGATGCAGAAAGAGATTGATTTTCTCGGCAACGCGGTGGAGACACCGGAGCGCCCGTTTGTTGCAATTCTGGGCGGCGCCAAGGTGGCTGACAAGCTGAATGTGATCTCCAATCTTCTGGAGAAATGCGATACTCTGATCATCGGCGGCGGCATGGCTTACACCTTCCAGAAGGCGATGGGTTATGAGATCGGCAACTCTCTGGTAGACGACACGAAGATCGATTACTGCAAAGAGATGATGGACAAGGCAAAATCCCTTGGCAAGACCCTGCTTCTGCCGGTGGATTCCGTGACCATCGCTCAGTTCCCGGATCCGATCGACGCACCGGTTGAGACAGAAGTATATGATTCTGAAAATATGCCGGCAGACCGCGAGGGCTGCGACATCGGTCCGAAGACACAGGCTCTGTATGCGGATGCAGTGAAATCTGCAAAGACCGTGGTATGGAATGGCCCGATGGGCGTTTTCGAGAACCCGACTCTGGCGGCAGGCACCATCGCGGTGGCGAAAGCGCTGGCGGAGACCGATGCAACCACGATTATCGGCGGCGGCGATT
>JAJQAD010000081.1:0-4148 GCA_021204005.1 Clostridiales bacterium | reverse complement strand
GACTCACATTTCCACAGGCGGCGGCGCATCCCTGGAATTCCTTGAGGGCAAGGAGCTTCCCGGTGTGGCAGCGGCAAATGATAAATAAAAAAGAAGAGGAGATTTACTCATGGCAAGAAAGAAAATTATCGCAGGCAACTGGAAAATGAACAAAACCCCCAGCGAGGCAGTCGCTCTGATCAGCGAGTTAAAGCCGCTAGTAGCCAATGACGATGTGGATGTGGTATTCTGTGTACCCGCCATCGACATCATCCCGGCGATCGAGGCTGCAAAGGGCAGCAACATCCAGATCGGTGCTGAGAATATGTACTATGAGGAGAAAGGTGCTTACACCGGCGAGATTGCACCGGCGATGCTGACCGACGCGGGCGTAAAGTATGTCATTATCGGCCACTCTGAGCGGAGAGAATATTTCGCGGAGACCGATGAGACAGTCAACAAAAAAGTGCTGAAAGCATTCGAGCACGGCATCACCCCCATCGTCTGCTGCGGTGAGACGCTGACCCAGAGAAAACAGGGCATCTATATTGACTGGATCCGTATGCAGATCAAGATCGCATTCCAGAATGTCACTGCAGATCAGGCAAAGACAGCCGTGATCGCTTACGAGCCGATCTGGGCGATCGGCACCGGCGAGACAGCTACCGCGGATCAGGCGGAGGAAGTCTGCGGCGCAATCCGTGCCTGCATCGCCGAGGTCTATGACGAGGCGACTGCCGAGGCTATCCGCATCCAGTACGGCGGATCCGTAAACGGCAAGAACGCTGCAGAACTCTTCGGCAAACCGGACATCGACGGCGGCCTGGTAGGCGGCGCGTCCTTAAAACCTGATTTCGGAGCTATCGTGAATTACTAATTCTTGAAACAAGCGGAGAAATTCCCTTGAAAGTATTGGCATAAGTGTGCAAACAACAATTCATAAGTGGGTACTTTTCTGTACCCCGTTGAATTCGTTTTTGCACACTTATTCATAATGTACATGGGAATTTCGTATTTATCCAATAAAGTAAAGGAAGAAAACAATGAAGAAACCAGTAGTATTAATGGTTCTCGATGGCTACGGCTTAAATGACAATCCCGAAGGCAACGCCATCGCCATGGCGAACACTCCGGTGATGGACCGTCTGATGAAGGAATATCCTTTTGTAAAAGGCAATGCCTCCGGCCTGGCGGTCGGTCTCCCGGATGGGCAGATGGGAAACTCCGAGGTCGGTCACATGAACATCGGTGCGGGACGGATCATTTATCAGGATCTGACCCGCATCACGAAGTCCATCGAGGACGGTGACTTTTTTGAAAATAAGGGACTTCTGGCGGCTATCGAAAACTGTAAGGAGAATGACTCGGATCTTCACCTCTGGGGACTGCTTTCCGACGGCGGGGTTCACAGCCATATCACGCATCTGTATGGTTTGCTGGAGATGGCGAAGCGGCACGGTCTTTCCAAAGTATTTGTCCATGCATTTCTGGACGGCAGGGACACTCCCCCGGCATCCGGTAAGAGCTATGTGGAGCAGCTGGTTGCGAAGATGGAGGAAATCGGCGTAGGCAAGGTCGCATCTCTCTCCGGGCGTTATTATGCGATGGACCGTGATACCAACTGGGACCGTGTGCAGAAAGCCTATGATTCCCTGGTGTACGGCGTCGGTGTGCAGGCGATCTGCCCGGTGCAGGCGCTGACGGACTCCTATGCGGAGGGCGTGACGGACGAGTTTGTCCTGCCGACGGTCATCACGGATGAGGAGGGCCAGCCGCTTTCCCTGGTGAAAGAGAATGATTCGGTGATCTTTTTCAATTTCCGTCCGGATCGTGCCAGAGAGATAACCAGAGTGTTCTGCGATGATACATTCGCGGGATTTGAGCGGCCTTTTATGAAACTCACTTATGTCTGCTTTAAAGACTATGATGAGACGATTCCGAACAAGATTATCGCGTTTGAGAAGGAGTCTATCTCCAACACGTTCGGTGAATTCCTCGCGAAAAACGGGAAAAAGCAGCTCCGCCTGGCGGAGACAGAGAAGTACGCCCACGTGACATTTTTCTTCAACGGCGGCGTGGAGGAGCCAAATGTGGATGAGGCCCGCCTGCTGGTGGCTTCGCCCAAGGAGGTTGCCACTTATGATCTGAAGCCGGAGATGAGTGCTCCCGAGGTGGGCATGGATCTGGTGGATGCCATCAAGTCGGACAAGTACGATGTCATCGTCATCAACTTTGCAAACCCGGATATGGTGGGGCACACCGGCGTGATCCCGGCTGCGGTGGCCGCGGTAGAGCGCGTGGACAGTCTGGTCGGCGACGCGGTACAGGCGATCAAAGATGTGGACGGTATTCTCTTTATCTGTGCCGATCACGGCAATGCGGAGAAGATGATCGACTATGAGACCGGCAAGCCGCACACGGCGCACACGACAAATCCGGTGCCGTTTATCCTGGTCAACGCGGATCCCGCCTACAAGCTGAGAGAGGGCGGTTGTCTGGCGGATATCGTGCCGACGCTCATCGAGCTGATGGGACTGGAGCAGCCGGCGGAGATGACAGGGAGATCACTGTTGGTAAAATAGTAACAATAATTTTGATGCCCCGCAGACTGTGGTAACTGCACAGTGCGGGGCTGTTTTCTTTTCGTAAGATGGTTCGTTCTGCGAAATAAAAACGATCACTTTATTTTCTAAGCCGTTGTGTTCTGGTTTTTCCCTGCAGCCATATTTCCCCTGCAATATCCTCTGCATCTGTAAATCCCTGTGATTGTAACTCACTTGCCGACTGAAGCAGAGCAGACTCAAACAGACTTACCATTTTGTCAATGCGGTTTTGCGCCATGTTTTTTCCGAGACCGATTTTTCCTGCTTCCAGCAAAAAGCTTTCGCGTGTAATATTATCAATTCGGTATACTCCTCCGATGCTGAGTGCCATTTCATCGGTACTGTTTTCATAAATCCTTGTGCTGAGAATGTCATACGCCGGTGCAAGGCGGATTGCCTTTAAATCTTCACTGTAGAGCAGAGACAGATTTTTTAAATGGTTGTCTGTATTCCCAATCAGATAGTTAAAAACGCAGATGTCCCATAAGCGCAACTGGTCTTCCAGAGGGCTGGACGAGTGATTTTTAAGCAGCAGAAACATTTTTGCCAGATAGTCTTCCTGGTTTTTTTCATATTTCAAAATGGCGGGCAGACCGAGGGCCTGCGCAAAATCTTCCTGATGCAGCCGGTAGGGGGCAGGCATTCCGTTTATAGTTCTGTTGTCGGAAGAAAATTTTCTGTCATATCGCCGGGTGGCAAAGAGCATATGATTTTGTTCGGGATTATCCGTACAGATTATATGGCTTTCCGGCACATCGATTCCCAGTTTGCCTGCGGTCAGAAGGCATAATTGTTCATTTGTGACGATTTTTTCTAACCGGACGTGACTTTGCTTGACAATGTGTGTGCTGGGAGCAGTTCCGATGGGGAGGTACCATTGATTTTTGGAGTCGTCCAGGTACAGTCCAGTTTTGCCGGAGGCACCGGTAAGAGATAAATGTGATTTTGCCGCAAGTGCAGCGGATCCGCCGGCTCCCTCTCTGGCAAAACGCAGCAGCTGCTCCTGCGTCAGCTTCTGATAAGCTTCTTTGGGAGAGAACACAGTATTACCGGTGATCTGGATTGCACCGAGACACTCTTCCCCCAGCTTTGCCAGGAGAGTCAGATAGTCCTGTACGTCTGTGCGCACTTCCTCTGCCACACACCTTCTTGTATATCCTTCCGGCAGTAAACCGTCGAAAAAACATTGCGTTTTTTCCGGTGAATATGGCAGCGGTGAGAAAGGGAGGCTCAGCGACAGCGGTCTGTTTTCCGGACTGGACAGATAGGATTCAGCGTATGTAAATGTTGCGTTTTGCGAATGATCACCTGTGATATATCCTGCCAGGACAGATTTTCCCCTTATCTCAATTAGGACAGTCAGAGATTTCAAAGTAATACCTCCATTTTAAAACTGGATTTCTTGTTTGCGGGTATGCCGATACCTGCAGATTTTAATGTTATGATTAAGGCGACAAAAGGGTATGATACTTCAGATTGCTCCACAAAAACCGTTCTCGCAATCTGAAAAACATTGCTGTGCATAAGCTCTTACTAAATTCGCATTTCATGCTCATTAAGGAAGAG
>JAJQAD010000220.1 GCA_021204005.1 Clostridiales bacterium | reverse complement strand
TTTATGCGGTCTGCGATAGGTTTTTTCTCTATTTAACTGTCAAACCCCCGAGTAAGAAAAAAATCTGTGAAAAATATGGGTGGAAAAAGGTTTTTTGTTGTAAAAACGGAGAATATATAGTATAGTGAAAACAAGTGGAACCATCACAGACGGACATACAGGGAGGATAAAGAATGGGATTTCTGACTGACATACAAACTTTCTGGCTGGTGCTTTTTGTGGTGTTTCTTGTGGCGGAACTGGCGTCGCTGGGGCTGACATCCATCTGGTTTGCCGGCGGGTCGCTGGCGGCTCTGCTGCTCAGCTTTACGAATGCCGGTGTTTATGTTCAGGTTGTGACGGCAATTGCCGTGTCTGTGGCGCTGCTGCTTATCATCCGGCCGTGGGCAAAGAAGCATTTTAACAATGACCGAGTGCGGACGAATGCGCAGAGCCTGATTGGTCAGACAGCCATCGTGCTGGAGGAGATTGACAATATCCATGCACAGGGCAGGGTCCTGATCCGGGGGCAGGAGTGGTCGGCCCGCAGTGTTGAGGAGACGGACTGCATTCCGAAGGACACCCGTGTTACGGTACAGGCGATCAGCGGAGTGAAGCTGATCGTTGAGAGAGGAGAGAAGTTATGATTTTTGCTGTTATTATTGTTATTGTCATCATTGTGATCATCATTGCGTCCTGTGTGAAGATCGTTCCGCAGGCGAATGCGTTTGTCGTGGAACGCCTGGGCGCTTACCAGGGTACCTGGGAGGTTGGCCTTCACTTTAAGATGCCGTTTATTGACCGCGTGGCCAAACGTGTTTTGCTGAAAGAGCAGGTGGTTGATTTTGCACCGCAGCCGGTAATCACAAAGGATAACGTTACCATGCGGATTGATACGGTCGTATTTTTCCAGATTACAGATCCGAAGCTTTTTGCATACGGCGTGGAGAATCCGATCATGGCTATCGAGAATCTGACAGCTACCACCCTGCGTAATATCATCGGCGATCTGGAACTGGATGAGACGCTGACTTCCAGAGAGACGATCAACACCAAGATGCGGGCTTCCCTTGATATCGCGACTGACCCGTGGGGCATCAAGGTCAACCGTGTCGAGCTGAAGAATATTATCCCGCCGCAGGCCATTCAGGATGCGATGGAGAAGCAGATGAAGGCGGAGCGTGAGCGCCGTGAAGCAATCCTCCGTGCAGAGGGTGAGAAAAAATCCACTATCCTTGTAGCGGAAGGTAAAAAAGAGTCCGCGATCCTCGACGCGGAGGCTGAAAAGCAGGCAGCGATTCTTCGTGCGGAGGCCAAGCGTGAGGCTACCGTACAGGAGGCTCAGGGCCAGGCGGAGGCTATTCTGAAGATTCAGCAGGCCAATGCGGACGGCCTTCGTTTCCTGAAAGAGGCGGAGCCAGATGCCGCAGTGCTGCAGATCAAGAGCCTGGAAGCTTTTGCGAAGGCTGCTGACGGCAAAGCGACGAAGATCATCATCCCGTCTGAGATTCAGGGGATTGCGGGTCTGGCAAAGTCCGTGGTGGAAGTTGCCGCGGATGTGAAGGATGCGAAATAAGCAGGGAACAAGACTGTTTATGATCCGGGTGAAAAAAGGGTTTGATATTCCGGATTGCCCGGGCTGTTACCGGTATCATACTTTTGTAAACGTAAAGAAAAGATGCGGCGCTACTTTTCGGGGCAGCCCGTTTCTTCTTATTTATGCAAGGATGTCATATGCGCAGGGATGTGTAAAGTGTACACAGCTGCGCGGTCTCTATCCTGTGCAACGAGCAGAAGACGGAAGGTGTTTCCTGCCCGATAAATAAAGTGAAAGGAGCATTTGTTCATCATGAATTTAAAAGGAAAAAACTTTTTGAAACTGTTGGATTTCTCTCCGGAGGAGATTACATATTTGATTGATCTGGCCGCAGATCTGAAGGAAAAGAAAAAGCAGGGAATTCTGCACGATACCCTCCGCGGGAAGAACGTAGCGCTGATTTTTGAAAAGACAAGTACCCGAACCCGCTGCTCCTTTGAGGTGGCGGCGTTTGACCTTGGCATGCATACGACTTTTCTGGATCCCTCCGCGTCCCAGATTGGGAAAAAGGAGAGTATCGCGGATACGGCGCGGGTACTCGGGCGGATTTATGACGGTATCGAGTACCGCGGATTCGGCCAGGATATCGTGGAAGAGATCGCAAAATATGCGGGCGTGCCGGTCTGGAACGGTCTGACCAACGAATTCCATCCCACGCAGATGCTGGCGGATGCACTGACAATTCGTGAGCACTTCGGACATCTGAAGGGAATCAAGCTGGTATATATGGGCGATGCGCGTTATAATATGGGGAATTCTCTGATGGTGCTGTCCGCAAAGCTCGGCATGCATTTTGTGGCGTGCACCAATAAGAAATATTTTCCCGATGCGGCGCTGGTGGACACCTGCCGTGCGATTGCGGCTGAGACCGGTGCGGTCATCGAGCTGACCGAAGATGCCATGGCCGGCACAAAGGGAGCGGATGTTATTTATACGGATGTCTGGGTTTCCATGGGTGAGCCGGATGAGGTGTGGGAGGAGCGGATTCGCGATCTGACTCCGTATCAGGTGAACAGCGCATTGATGCAGAATGCGGGAGAACAGTGCCGGTTCATGCATTGTCTGCCTGCTTTCCATGATCTCAAGACTACGATCGGAGAGCAGATTCATGAAAAATATGGTCTGGACGAGATGGAAGTGACCGATGAAGTGTTTGAGAGCGCGCAGTCGATTGTTTTTGACGAGGCGGAGAATCGGATGCATACGATCAAGGCGGTTATGCTGGCGACGCTGACATAATGGTACTTGTCCCCTGTATCATGAGATTGTAGGAAAAATGAGATGAAAGAGAAAATTCTGCAGCTCCTGCGGGAGAGTGACGGCTTTCTGTCGGGGCAGGAGATCTGTGAACAATTCGGCGTAAGCCGGACAAGTATATGGAAAGCAATCCGGCAGTTGGAGGAAATGGGATACGAGATTGAGGCGGTGCGAAATAAGGGGTATCGCCTGTGTTCGGAGCCGGATCTCCTGACGGCGGAGCGCGTGCAGGCATATCTTCATACAGAGTGGGTCGGCAGCCGGCTTTCTGTGCTTGACTCTGTGGATTCCACAAACAATGAGGTAAAGCGCCGGGCGGAGACCGGAGCCGGACAGGGGCTTCTGGTCATCGGTGAACAGCAGACGGCGGGGCGCGGCCGGCGGGGCCGTGCATGGGAATCCCCGAAAGGCGACGGGATTTTTATGTCTCTCCTGCTGAAGCCGGATATCGCACCCGGTCACGCGTCCATGCTGACGCTGGTCATGGGAATGGCTGTCCGGGATGCGCTGGATGCGCTGGGTGTACCGGATGTACAGATTAAGTGGCCGAACGATATTATCTGCTCCGGGAAAAAAGTCTGTGGCATTCTGACAGAGATGAGTGCGCAGGTGGATTACATCAATTATATTGTCATCGGTGTAGGCATCAATGTGCATAACCGCGACTTCCCGGCGGAGGTGTCGCATATGGCGACCTCTGTATTTCTGCAGACCGGGAAACAGATCTGCCGGGCACAGATTGTGGCGGAAAGTATGCAGCGGTTTGAACGGTACTATGAGGTGTTTATACAGACCGAGGATATGAGCGCACTTTTGGATGAATATCAGGCACATCTGGTGAACCGCGGCAGACAGGTGCGAGTGCTGGATTTAAAAAAGGAGTTTGTCGGTGTGGCGCGCGGGATTAATGCGGACGGAGAATTGCTGGTTGAGACGGAGGATGGGCTGCAGTTTGTATCCGCAGGGGAAGTATCCGTGCGCGGGGTCTATGGATATGTATGATTTGTAATCACGATATAATGAGTGACGAATTTGATCGTGATGAAATCACGATATAAGGGGACTGAAAAAAATGAACAGGAATGAAGAAACCGTGCTTTGCGCTGCCAGCGCTTACACGAAACAGTTTTATCTGAATCCGGAGTTTGAAGGGCTGCCGGAACAGGTACGGGATGAACTGAAAATCCTCTGTGTCCTCTACACGGAGGATGTGGGCGGCGTTCTGGTGATGAAGTTTGATGAGGAGGGCAGCCTTCAGCTGGAGACCTCATCGGATGAGGGTGACCTGCTGTATGATGAGATTGGGAGTGTCTTAAAGATCCGGCAGATTCAGAATACAAAAGCGGATCTGCTGGAATCTCTTGAGATGTATTACAAGACCTTTTTTTAATGTAAATATCAGGTAACCGGGGAGGATAATTTCGGATGCTGTTGACTGTTGATATCGGAAACACAAATATTACGCTGGGAGTGTTTGACGGGAAAAAGTTAAAGACGACGTTCCGCATGACGACGATTCAGACAAGGACTTCGGACGAATACGGTATGGTCATATGTGAGCTGCTGTTTCACAATGAGGTGAAGGTGTCGGATATCACGGACGCGATTGTGGCCTCCGTTGTGCCGAATGTGATGCATTCCCTGACCAATGCGATTTTAAAATATTTTCATACCAGACCCATTATCATTGAGGCCGGAATCAAGACGGGCATCCGTGTGGCCGGCCGGAATCCGCGGCAGGTGGGAGCGGACCGGATCGTGGACGCGGCCGCTGTCTATGAGCTTTACGGAGGACCGAGCATTGTGGTGGATTACGGGACAGCCACAACGTTTGATCTGGTGGACGAGGACGGCACGTTTACAGCCTGCGTGATTGCTCCGGGTATCCGCACTTCGGCGCAGTCGATGTGGAGCATGGCTGCAAAACTTCCGGAATTTGAGATCAAAAAACCGAAGAGCATCCTGGCGCAGGATACAATCGCGTGCATGCAGGCGGGGCTGGTTTACGGACAGGTCGGACAAACCGAATACATCATCCGTCAGATGAAAAAAGAGTTTGGCAGGGAGGACGTGAAGGTGGTTGCCACCGGCGGCCTGGGACGCATCATCGAGAAAGAGACGGATGTGATCGACATTTATGATCCGCAGCTGACGCTGTACGGCATGCGCTTGATTTTTGAGAAGCAGAAAAAATAGTTTGTTATGTGAAACCTGGGAACTGTGATTCGCATGTTAGGCGGTGCAGGATGCATAAGTTATTTTCCGACAGTTCCTTAGAGCAATAATGGGAGACAGGAAATGGTTTCGCTGCTGTTCGCGAGAGCAGGAAGCGGGAACCCGGAGAGAGACGAATGCAGCAGTTACAGATGGGGAACGTTGTTCTGGATAACAGTTTAATCTTAGCGCCAATGGCAGGAGTGACAGACCTGCCATTTCGTCTGCTATGCCGGGAGCAGGGAGCCGGGCTTTTGTGCATGGAAATGGTCAGCGCAAAGGCGATTTATTATGGAAACAAAAATACCGAAAAACTTCTGGAGATTCATCCGGAGGAGCAGCCGGTATCCCTTCAGCTGTTTGGTTCAGACCCGGATATCCTGGCTGAAATGGCGGCCAGGATTGAGGAGCGCCCGTTTGCCATTCTCGATTTCAATATGGGGTGTCCGGTGCCGAAAGTGGTGAACAACGGAGAGGGATCGGCATTGATGAAAAATCCTCGGCTGGCGGAAGAAATTTTAAGGAAGCTTGTCAAAGTGGTAAAAAAACCGGTGACGGTAAAAATCCGCAAAGGCTTTGACGAGGATCATGTGAACGCAGTGGAAATCGCAAAGATTGCAGAGGATTGCGGCGTGGCCGCGGTGGCGGTTCACGGCAGAACGAGGCAGCAGTATTACTCCGGCGCGGCGGACTGGAATATCATCCGTCAGGTGAAGGAGGCGGTGCGGATCCCGGTTATCGGAAACGGCGACCTGCATTCGGCGGAGGATGTGCTCCGCATGAAAGAGGAGACCGGGTGTGACGGTTTTATGATCGGCAGAGGCGCCCAGGGAAACCCATGGATTTTCCGGGATATTCTGTATAAACTGAAGACGGGAGAAGATCTGCCCCGCCCGACCGCCCGGGAAGTGGCGGATATGGTGCTGCGGCATGCCCGGCTTCAGGTTGAGGTAAAAGGGGAGTATATCGGCATGCGTGAGATGCGAAAGCACGCGGCCTGGTATACGGCCGGTTATAAAAATTCTTCCCGACTGCGGGGCAAGGTCAATGAGGTAAAAACCTATGAGGATCTGGAGCGAATGTTTGAGGTGTTCGCGGATGAGTATTGAGTGTTTTGCCGGAGGGAAAAAAATCTGGCAGTAGTTATATAAAAAATTTTCTGAGAATGTGCAGCGGCTTATATCCCTGTACTTATCCGTTCTGGTCAGCGGCAATGGTTTGTTGTACTGAGAAAACAGGAACGTGCATATCTTAGAGTAGCGGACAGCAGGAGAGCGTGGCTGTGAGATAGCCGGATTTCCTATATTCAGATTGTCCGCGATAATATAAGGAAAAGAAGACTCCGGATGCGATTTCAGTTCAGTAAGACCCCAAAGACCGTATTTTCAATATTTCGAAAGTGGTTTTTTCGGCTGGTATCCTTTTGCCGGGTGCGGATTCCCGTTCTTTCATCGCGTGACTGCCCGGAAACCCGGACGATAGAAGAGAAACCACCCTGGACGAACCCTTATCTGCAGTACAGCAGAGGTGTGATTGAGGAGGTTCTGAAACAAAAGGGAATGGACTACCGGAGTTTCCGGCCGATTCTGATTGATACAGATCAGCCGGATCAGGTATTTGGGGAGGCGGATGACGTGGATCAGGTATTGCCCCAGCTGGAGAGCGGTCTGAATTTTCTGGAAATCTGCACGGATCGCCCGGATTATTTTGCAGATTGGAAAAACTACATGGAGCGCGAGTACGGACTTCTGGTCCGTGTGCTGCCGAAGTCAGGGGATATAACCTTGTATGGCAATATGATTCTCAATTTTGAACGCTCCGGATCGGGGGCTGGGAGTTTCGCGGAAAAACTATTTTTCGGGATGAATGATGAGATTATCTATCTGCCGTTTCAAAAGAGAGAATGGCACGCCGAAGCTGCAGAATCGTTGCCGGAAAATGCTTCCGAAATGGGCG
>JAJQAD010000238.1 GCA_021204005.1 Clostridiales bacterium | reverse complement strand
CGCGCGGGGTGCGGACAGCACAGCTGTCATATTCCTTACGCACCCCTGCGCATATTACCCCTTTCTTACAGTTTCCGCTCCAGCACCACCGTGGAAAACGGCTTCATCTCAGCCTCAGCTTCCCCGAAAATCACCTCTCCGTCATCGACTTCCGGACAGAACGCTGCCGGCGTCGGGTTAAAGTTCTGGACAAAAATATACTCCGCATTCTCACCCCGGCGGGAAGAAACCGCCACGCCATCCGGAATCTCCTGCTCCAGGATTCGCGGGATGCCGGCCTCTTTCAGAATCCGCGCGTAGACGTCATCATAGAATCCCTGCTCCGCATCCGTGCAGACATAGTAAGCAAGTCCCTCGCCATAGTGATTCACTGTCAGCGCCGGTGTCCCGGCATAGAAATCCTCACCGTACACGAACAAAGGCTTCGCTGTCCGCAGGTCAACCAGCTGGCAGAGATGTTCACAGCTATATGTAACGTTGGAATCCAAAGAATCCCACACATTGGATTTATCCTCGCTAAACATAGCAAAATCATGTGCATCCATTGCATCAGAACGATTCCCGCCAGACGCACCGGCATCCAATGAACACCGTACATCGCTCTCATCCTCAGCGGAAACATCAGAGTTCACCGCCCGCAATGTATTGGACTCTCCATCGTAGAGCGCGTCGATCTCCGTGCTGCGAAGCCCCATGACGTCCATCAGACCTCCCGGCGTCCCGCCAAGGAAGCACAGGTCATTCTCATCCACCACGCCGGTCCAGTAGGTCATGATAAACACACCGCCCCGCTCCACGAAAGCACGGACTTTTTCCTCAAACCCCGCACGGAACATGTAGACCATGGGAGCCGCAACCACCTGATAAGGTTCCAGTGATTTCGTCATATCGATCACATCGACATTGACGCCCTGGCGGCGGAACGCACTGTAGGACTTCTCCACCGCTTCCCGATAGTACATATTCTCATTCCGGGGACCGGCGGACGCCTCCACAGCCCAGCGGTTTTCCCAGTCATAGATCACCGCCACAGATGCCTCCACTTTGGAATGATTCAGCCGCAGCATCGCCTCCAGGTCCGCTCCCACCTGACAGCATTCCTGATACGTGCGGTCATCCTCTTTTCCATAGTGGTCAATTACCGCCCCGTGCAACTTTTCAAAACCACCCCGGCCTTTCCGGATCTGGAAATAAAGAACGCTGTCCGATCCATGGGCGATTGCCTGCAGAGACGCCGTCTCCAGCATGCCCGGCCGTTTCAGCTTGCTGACCGGCACCCAGTTCGTCGGTCCCGGACAGGACTCCATCAACAAAAAAGGCTCCCGCTTCATGGCGCGCATCACATCATGCTGCATCCCGGCATTCACGGCAGTTTGGCTCTCCGGACCCTTGTGCCAGAATGGATAGCTGTCCCAGGACACGATATCCACCGCATCCGCCAGTTCATAATAGTTGACAAACGGATTATTATAAAACATGTTTGTCGTGACCGGTTTTTTCGCCCCCGCCTCCCGGAGCGCCGCTACCTCTGTCCGGCAAAAATCCGTCGTCTGATGGCTCACAAACCTCCGCCAGTCCAGATACAGTCCCTGGATGGAGTTTTCTCCAATCGAAGACGGACTCTCAATCTGGTCAAAGCTCTGATAATCATGGCTCCAGAAGGAAGTATTCCACCGGCGGTTGACCTCCTCGATCGTGTGATATCTGTCCTTCACCCAGTCCCGGAACGCCTGCTGGCACAGCGGGCAATGACATTCCCCCGTATATTCATTGGAAACATGCCAGAGAATCACACCCGGGTGAGCGTCAAAACGCTCCGCCAACTTCTGATTCAGTTTGCGAACCTTCTCCCGGTAAACCGGCGACGAGTAACAATGGTTGTGCCGCGTACCAAACAATTCCCGCTGCCGCGACTCGTTGACCCGGAGCACCTCCGGATACCGATCCGCCATCCAGTGCGGCCGTGCGCCGGAGGGCGTCGCCAGATTCACCGAAATCCCGTTCTCATACAGACGGTCGATAATCTCTTCCATCCAGTCAAAATCATAAACATCCTCCTCAGGCTCCAGTTTCGCCCAGGCAAAAATCCCCAGTGAAACCGTGTTGATATGCGCCTGCTTCATCAGGCGGATATCATCCTCCAGAATATCCGGATACTCCAGCCACTGATCGGGATTGTAATCTCCTCCGTACAAAAATCGGTCAAACTTCACACTCATACTGCTTCCCCTTCCATAATGTTTTCTTTCATTGTAACGATTATGCTTATAAATCACAATATTAATTTTCACTTTTTCATTGACATAAAAATATGTGTTGCTTTGGCTGCATTTTCCTCTCTTTTCATTTTGAATTAAAAGATAAAATAAATCTTGATAATTACATCCCAAGTCAAACCGATACCTCACCCCAGCTTGCCGAATCCTCCAAAACATGTTAGTATAGAAAACAGCATTTCAAACCCACAATAAATTTCCAATACAAGGAGTACACTATGAAGAGAAAAAAATTTCTGCTGGTTCTCTCCCTGGCAGCAGGACTGACGGCGCTTACCGCCTGCCAGTCCTCCGGCAGCACAGAGAACAATGCTGATACAAACACCTCGGCGGAAGCCGAATCCGACACCGACGAGTCATCCGATTCCGTCACCGCGGACGACATTGAATCCATAGTGACGCTAAACAAGACCTACTGGTCCGGCAGCACCGTCCGCATCCGCATGCTTTTTGAGGAGGACGGCGACTGTAAATACGGATATGTCGGATACTACACCCTCCAGACTTCGGAGGACGGTTATCCCATCGTCACTTTCGTCTACTATGCGGATACCGACCAGGATCAGATGGCCAGTTCCACCTACGCCCTGCGGGACAACGGAGACGGCACCTACGACAAAACACTCTATACCGAAGATGAGGAGCCGGATTTCGACGATACCTCCGTCACCATGACATTGACTCCGACGGAGGGTACGGACGGCATGCTCGGCACGGAATACTTTGACGGCGTCTACGAGGGCAGCGACGGGCGTTACTACACGTTCACAAGCGACGGCATATTCTACGCGGAAGTCTGGCTTCAGTATGTGGCTGATGAGGAATATATCGTGATGAACGGCAGCGACTCCTCCACGGTTTACACATACACCGCCGATGATAATTATGACTCCATCACCCTGTATAAGGACGGAAGCCAGGTCATGGATCTTGTAGTCGATGATTCTTCCGATTCTGATGAAACTGCAGACTCAGAGGAAAGCTCTGATTCCGATGAAGACCCTGAGTCCGAAGAAGAGTAAAGGATATAAAACAATTCCTGCAACCGATAAAAATTCCCCAAAAAAGAAACTGCCCATAAGGCAGTTTCTTTTTGCATATACGATTCATCATCGCAATCCCTATACATTTTCATTATTTTACCGCACCGGTAATACCTTCAGCGAACTGCTTCTGCAGTACGAAGAATACGATCATCGTCGGAATCGAGCAGAACAGCACGGCCATCATGATCATACCGTAATCGATAACGTATCCGCCGGTCAGGTTGGATACCAGCATAACCATGTTTAGAGACTGACCATCTGTCATACATACTTTCGGCCACAGATAAGCATTCCACGCGTTCATGAATGTGATAACTGCAGCAGCTGCGTAAGTCGATCTCATAGTCGGAAAATAAATCCGAAGGAAGATACTGAACTCTCCCAGACCGTCCAGGCGGGCCGCCTCCAACAACGCCACCGGGAAGTTTCGCGAGTTATTCCGGAACATCATGATCATAAACGGCGTCGCAATCATCGGCAGGAAGAAGCCGGGAATCGAGTTCAACAGTCCCCAGGAGGAGAACAGTTTGAACAGCGGAACCATGGTCGCCACCTGCGGAATCATCATAGCCAGCAGCAGGATCCGGAACAGCATATCTTTATATTTGTCATGATACAGCTCAAAACCAAAACCAGCCAGGGAACAGATAAACAGGCAGATCAGCGTCACGCTGATTGCATAGGCAAAGGAGTTGCCCATCGCCCTGCCCAAAGGCTGATTCTCAATCAGATTTTTAAAGTTCTGCACCGCGTAGGTTCCCGGAGTAAGCTTACCTCTGGACACATCCGCCATCGTGTTGGTCGCCGCCGAGATCATCCAGTAGAACGGGAACACGGAATAAATGGACATAATGATCAGGAAAATATAGGACGGAATCAGTCTTCTCTGAATCATGGAATTATTCTGTTTTTTACTCTTAGTCACGCGTATCACCTACTCTCTGACTGATTGCGGCAAGGATTGCCACTAATATGAAGATGAAAAATGCCATCGCGCAGGCATAACCGAAACCGGACGCGTTCACGAAAGCCTTATTATATACATAGTGAGACATGGTGATCGTCGCGTTCGCGGGACCGCCATTTGTCAGGTTCATCGACTCGTCGAAGAGCTGCAGCGTACCGTTGATGGACTGGATGCCTGTCATAACGATAACCGGCCGTAACAGCGGAACGGTAATGTGCCAGAATGTCTTCCAGCCGGTAGCGCCGTCAATCTGCGCCGCCTCATAGACGGAATATTCGATATTCTGCAGACCTGCCAGGAAGAAGACCATATTGTATCCGGTCCATCTCCAGATCAGGGCAAAGATGATGACAAACTTCGCCGTGCCGGCCGTTCCGATAAAGTTAATATTGGTACTCGTGATATGCAGCGCCTGCAGCAAATGGTTCACAAATCCATCCGTTGCAAACAGGAAACGGAAGATAATCGCGTAGGATACCAGCGAAGTCGCGCAGGGCAGGAAAACACAGGTACGGAAGATTCCCTTAAATTTCAGATGCTGGTTGTTCAGCAGCTGAGCCAGCAGGATAGCGAGTACCAGCATGATCGGTACCTCGATTGCAAGGTACAGGAATGTATTGCCGATGGAGCGGACAAAGATCTTATCCTGGAACATACGGACATAGTTGTAAAATCCCGCAAATTCCGTTCTCGAACCCGACCCGGTCTGCAGCGACATAACGAACGCTTTTACCATCGGGAAAAAGCTCATGATCGCGATCATAGCGGAGGCAGGGATCAAAAAGATCCAGCCGGCCGAATTCTGCTTCGCCATCAGAGACATACCTTTCTTTTTCGGTTCCACTTCAAAACCCCCTTCTTTTCAAAATCACGAGGGCTGCACGCAGCAGCCCCCGCACAATGTTACATAGTTTTCAGTTGACATCAAACCCTGTGTCTTACTGCAGACCCAGGTTCTCGCCTGCAAAGTCAGACTGGCTCTGTGCATCCTCAAGCTCGGTTGCCAGATCAGAACCGCCTACAACGTTCGTGATCGCAGTGCCGACATAGCCGCGTACATCATAGTACATAGCACTTACGTTGTTCGACGGCACATGAGAACCATACTCAACGATCTGAGCGTAAATTGCTTCGCCATTCCAGAACTCCTGCGGCTCAGAGTAAACATCGGAGTCACCTGCCGGAATGTAGGTAGCGATCGCTGCCGTGGACGGAAGGATGTTCTCATAGAACTCTACGCTGCCTGCGAATGTGTAGGACAAGAAGTCAACCGCCAGGTCAACGTTGGAGCAGTTCGCGGTAATATACCAGGAAGATCCGCCGTTGTTGGAGTAGTTGGTCGCGCCTGCGGTCTCAGTCAGAGCCGGCATATTGGTGATATCCCACAGTCCGGAGAAGTCGTCCACGCTCATGATGGTCGCGCAGATCCAGCAGCCGTTGATCGTGCCGACAACCGCGCCGGTGGTGATGGAGGATACATAGTCATCCCAGGAGTTAACCTCCATCAGAACGCCCGCTTCCTTCATCGCGATGTAGTAGTTGATGCACTCTTCCAATGCAGAGTTATCAACCAGGTTCGCTGTGCCATCCTCGTTGAAAAGGGAGGCGCCTGCGGACTGGAGCATCTCAAGGATCAGATCCGGAGAGTCAGACTGGCTGGAAATCATGGCCATGCCGGTCTGATTGTAGATATCGGTACCGATGGTGATGAACTCATCCCAGGTAATATCCTCGAGGTCATCAATGGAATATCCGCACTCTTCCAGAATGTCGATTCTGTATGCGCCGACAACCGTACCGTTGTCAAACGGAACGCCGTAGTTCTTTCCGTCTACTGTGGAGTAAGCCACTTTGCTTTCCGGGAAGTTCGAGAAGTCGATGCCGGAATCGGTCAGGTCTGTGAAAGCTTCCGGATACAGATATACAAGCTTCTGATAGGAGTTATCCTGCATCAGGACGATATCGGGAAGTGTGCTGAAGTCGCCGGCCTCACCCGCTGTGGTCAGCAGGGTCTCACAGTCGTCAGACAGGGTCTCAACGATCGTAACGCCGAAGTTCTCATTCACTTCTTCCTTGTAGATCTTTGCCGCTTCCTCCATGGCCGGAATGTTGAACGATGCATCCCAGGTCCATACGGTAAGGGTCTCCGTGCCTTCCACAGAAGTGGTGGAAGAATCTTCGGACTCTGTCTCAGCCGCTGCACTTGTCGTGTCATCCGTGGTGGTGCTGCTGCTGTCGCTGCTGCCGCAGCCTGCCATTGCGCCCATAGATGCAACCATCGCACCTACGAGCATGATAGAAATAATTTTCTTCTTCATGTGTTCTCCTCCTCATGAATAAATTTAATGTACGTGTCACGATTCCTTTGTTCAATCTGTCAAAATCGACCAGAAAAAATCGTTTTCACATGTGCATATTATATCAGAGCCTACCCTATGATTGTTTGCGTTTTTGCCTCTAAAGCAGGCATTTTCGATTGTTTATCAAAAAATCGCCCAAAGAAGCGACAAAAAATCGGTTCTTTTTTACATTTTCAGCAAAAAATAAACCGATTTTTCTGTCAATTTTGCAATTCCTACAAAACCAATTCCCATTTTCCTGCATTTTTACGAATGAATCACCATCCGGTTACCATCCCTTTTTAATCATAATGTTAAACTGCTATAACCTGCCCTCATAATTGTCCGGTCTGCGCTTCCACTGATAAGGAGAAGTGCCGGTAATCCGTTTGAAGTTCCGGTTAAAAGTGGAGGTCGTGGTGAATCCGACTTTCGCCGCTATTTCCTCCATGGAACTTCCTGTCTTCAGGAT
>JAJQAD010000190.1 GCA_021204005.1 Clostridiales bacterium | reverse complement strand
CGGCGTCCCCGCGTAATACTGGCGGAGGAAGGCGGACGTCACTTCCCCGGGCGTGTCCTCCGTCCCGAGCGCGCCCCGAAAGTGCTCCCGTCCGATCAGCTTTCCCTCGCGGACAAAGAAAACCTGTACAATCGCGTCCCTGTCGTCCATCGCCAGCGCGATCACATCCCTGTCCTCTCCATCAAAGCTCGTCATCTTCTGTTTCTGCGCGATCTGCTTTACGCTGCCCAGGAGATCACGGTATTCCGCGGCTTTTTCGAAATCAAGCCCGGCGGCGGCAGCAGCCATCTTTTCTTCCAGTTCCCGGATCACAGGTGTATACCGGCCTCCCAGAAAATCCATCGCCGCGCGAACCTTTTTCTGATATTCCTTCGGCCGTATATATCCCTGACACGGCGCCCCGCACTGGTGGATGTGATAATTCAGACAGGGTCTGTCCTTCCCGATATCCCGCGGCAGATTCCTGCTGCAGCTGCGAAGCTGATAGATTCTGCGAATCAGGTCGATCGTGTCCCGGACCGCGGCCGCGCTGGTGTACGGGCCGTAATAGCGCGATTTATCCTTTTTCATCTGACGCGAAAAGAGGACTCTGGGATAAGTCTCTCCCAGAGTCACTTTGATATAAGGATATGTCTTGTCATCCTTCAGCATCGTATTGTATTTCGGCCGATGCTCCTTGATTAAATTACACTCTAAAACGAGTGCTTCCAGTTCGGAATCTGTGAGAATGTATTCAAAGCGCGCAATGTGCGTCACCATCTTCTCAATCTTCGGTCCCTTATTCCGGTTGGACTGAAAATACTGGCGGACACGGTTCCGCAGGCTGATCGCCTTCCCGATATAAATAATCGCGTCCCCCGCGTCGTGCATCAGGTAAACGCCGGGATGATCCGGAAGCTTTTTCAATTCCTCCTGAATATCGAACATAGACTTTATTCCTCAAACGCCTCGTCCCCAATCGCGTCTACCGGCACGCCGGCGCTGACTTCCACCGCCACCGGGGTATGGCTCCGTCTCATATCATTGAAGATCTCCATAAACTCCTTGCCGGAAATCGTCTCGTGCTCATAGAGATAATCCGCTATGCGCTCCAGAATGTCAAGGTTGGCATAAATCATCTGCTTTGCGGTGTCATACGCTTTCTGGAGCATGGCTTTCACCACCTCATCCACTTTCGCGATTGTGGACTCCGCCACCGTCGCCACAGGGCGGCCATCCAGATACTGGCTCTCCACTGTCTCCAGCGCCATAAGTCCAAACTCATCCGACATGCCCAGCCTCGTCACCATCGTCCTGGCTATCTTCGTCGCCATCTCAATATCGTTAGAAGCTCCCGTGGTGACAGAATTGCACTTGATTTCTTCCGCGGCACGGCCGCCCATATAAGTAACCAGACGCGCTTCCAGTTCCGCCTGCGTCTCCAGATATTTTTCCTCCTCCGGGGTCTGCAGCGTATAACCCAGCGCTCCCATCGTTCTCGGCACGATTGTAATCTTCTGTACCGGCTCCGCATCTTTCTGCAGAGCGCTGACCAGCGCATGTCCTACCTCATGATAAGCAACCAGGCGCTTTTCTTTCGGACCCATGATCCGGTCTTTTTTCTCTTTACCGGCAATGACTACCTCCACCGCCTCGAAAAGGTCTGACTGGGTGACATACTTCCGGCCATGCTTTACGGCGTTGATCGCCGCTTCATTGACCATGTTCGCCAGGTCAGATCCCACACAGCCCGCTGTAGCCAGTGCCAATGCATCCAGGTCCACCGTATCGTCCATCAAAACATGTCTGGAGTGCACTTTCAGCGTCTCCACGCGTCCTTTCAAATCCGGCTTATCAACGATAACCCGTCGGTCAAAACGACCCGGGCGGAGCAATGCCTTATCCAGAACCTCCGGACGGTTGGTCGCTGCCAGGATCAGCACACCTTTCGAGCTGTCAAATCCATCCATCTCGGCCAGCAGCTGGTTCAGAGTCTGCTCACGCTCATCGTTCCCGCCGCCATACCGGCTGTCACGGCTCTTACCGATGGCATCCACCTCATCAATAAAAATAATGCACGGCGCCTGCTTCTGTGCCTCCTTAAACAGGTCGCGGACACGGGACGCGCCCACGCCGACAAACATTTCCACAAAATCAGAACCGGCCAGTGAGAAAAACGGCACCCCCGCTTCCCCCGCCACGGCTTTCGCCAGCAGTGTCTTTCCGGTACCGGGAGGTCCCACGAGAAGAGCTCCCTTCGGCAGTTTTGCGCCGATATCCGTATATTTCCGGGGATTATTCAGGAAATCCACCATTTCCTGCAGCGTTTCCTTGGCCTCATCCTGTCCGGCCACATCCTTGAATGTCACCCCGGTGGTCTTCTCCACGTACATCTTGGCTGTCGATTTCCCAACGCCCATGATGCCGCCGCCGCTGCCGCCCATCCTGCGCATGGCAAAATAGAAAATGCCCCAGATGAGCACCAGCGGTATCACCAGACTCAGGATACTCCAGACCATGCTGGAGGTACTGCTGTTCTTTCCGGTATACTCGACACCATATTCATTCAGTGTCTCATATAAGTTATCATCTCCGAGGTTCACCGTATAATAAGTGACCTGATACATCGCATTTTCACTGGTCACCGGTGTGATCTGGATCTCACTGGAGGTAATGATAACACTCTCCACCTCCCCGTCCTCTACCATGGAGAGGAACTCCGAATACGTGATTTCCTTATTTGTCAGACTGCTGACCCGGTTTGTCAGGGTGGACACCATAATAAGCACAACCACTACAACAACCACCATCAGCAGAACATTCTGCCCGTTTCTTCCGTTCTTGTTATTATTATTGTTTCCTTCATGCTCAGGTCTGTTCTCATTCATAAAATACTTACTTGTCCTGCACAATCCTCTGTGCATTCCTTTCTCTAATCTTCCCCAATATCCCCGTATCTGTTCAAAAAAACATTATAGTTTTATTTTACATAGAAATCAATATTGTAAGCGTGAAATTTTCGCTTTTTTTATAAAGTTTTCGTGAAGAAATTTGTCTGCACATCAATCAGTTAAGAGAATGGCCGGGATACTTTGCCCGGTAAACTTTTTCTGAGAAAAAGGAAAAAGACCATGCCGTCTGTATAGGCTCAGCATGATCTTTCCTGTGTAATTTACGTCATCGGACGTACTTTGCAGCAAGTACGAAGTACAGTCGTGAATAGTGTTACTGTTTTTCTTCCTTCTGATACTTCAGCGCAGCGCCGACAAATCCGGCAAACAGCGGATGCGGACGGTTCGGCCTGGACTTCAGCTCCGGATGCGCCTGTGTCGCAATAAACCACGGATGATCCGGCAATTCCAGCATCTCCACAATGCGTCCGTCCGGAGACAGACCGCAGAGATTCATACCGTGTTCTTTCAAAATCGCCCGATAATCGTTATTCACCTCATAGCGGTGACGGTGGCGCTCGTAAATTGTCTCCTCACCGTATACGGTATATGCCTTGCTCTCTTTATCCAGGATACACGGGTAAGCGCCAAGGCGAAGCGTTCCTCCAATGTCTTCCACCCCATCCTGATCCGGCATCAGCGCGATAACCGGATATCTGGTATCCGGATTCAGCTCAATACTGTGGGTACCCTCCAGCCCGCAGCAGTGCCGCGCAAATTCGACAATCGCCAGCTGCATGCCGAGACAAAGGCCAAGGTATGGTATCGCATGCTCTCTCGCATACTGGATCGCGACAATCTTGCCGTCGATGCCCCTGTCGCCAAAACCGCCCGGCACCAGGATTCCCTGTACACCGGCCAGGACTTCATTCACATTGTCCTCATTCACCTGCTCGGAATCCACCCAGCGGATATTTACTGACACGCGGTTAGCGATACCTCCATGCTTTAAAGCCTCAACGACAGAGATATATGCGTCATGAAGCTGGATATATTTGCCGACCAGGGCAACCTCCACCTCTCCGGCGGGATGCCGCAATGCGTCGATCATCTCATTCCAGTCTGTCAGATCCGGCTCGGGGCAGGGCAGATTCAGGCAGCTGCAGGCCGCCTCCGCCAGATGCTCCCCCTCCATGGCAATCGGCGCTTCGTAAAGGTACTCCACATCCAGATTCTGCAATACATGATTTTTCGGGACATTACAGAAACGGGCAATCTTATCCTTAATTCCCTCGTCCAACTCATGCTCCGTGCGGCAGACAATGATATCCGGCTGGATCCCCATCCCCTGCAGCTCCTTGACACTCATCTGGGTCGGCTTCGTCTTCAGCTCGCCAGAGGCGCGCAGATACGGCACCAAAGTCACATGAATGATAATGGCATTCTCATGGCCGACCTCATGCTGGAACTGACGGATTGCCTCCAGGAACGGCTGTCCCTCGATATCGCCGACGGTTCCGCCCACCTCGATGATGGCAATCTGCGTCTCCTCCGTCGTGTAATCGCGGTAAAACCGGCTCTTGATCTCATTCGTAATGTGCGGAATCACCTGCACGGTACCTCCGCCATAGTCGCCGCGGCGCTCCTTCTGCAGCACTGTCCAGTACACCTTTCCCGTGGTGACATTGGACTTCTTGCTCAGACTCTCGTCGATAAACCGCTCATAGTGTCCCAGATCCAGGTCGGTCTCCGCTCCGTCGTCTGTGACGAATACCTCTCCATGCTGAATCGGGTTCATCGTCCCCGGGTCGATATTGATATACGGGTCAAACTTCTGCATTGTCACCTTGTATCCCCGCGCCTTAAGCAGGCGTCCGAGGGACGCCGCCGTGATACCTTTTCCCAGACCGGAAACCACGCCGCCGAGCACAAAAACATATTTTACTGCCATCTACTCTTCCTCCCTGAATCTGACATTTCCATATCTCAATTACTTACCATATTAAAAAACAAAATTTATTATACACGCTTGACAGGAATAAATCTACTTTTTCTTTAAAAATAATTGCCCCGATTCTTCCGCTGTGGTAAGCTATCGGTAAGCAATCCGACAGCCTTAAGGAACTGTCATAAAATAACCTGTGCAGAATGCATAAGTTATTTTGTAACCGCTCCTGAGCAGGCGTACAATCAGGAATGGACGGTGATTTCATGGAAAAGAAAAAACTCCCTGTAGGAATTGAGAATTTTACAAAACTGCGTTCCGGAAATTTTTACTATGCAGACAAAACCGGTATGATAATAGAATTACTGGAAAACTGGGGTGAAGTAAACCTTTTCACCCGTCCGCGGCGTTTTGGAAAAAGTCTGAATATGAGCATGCTGAAGGCATTCTTTGAAATCGGATCAGATCCATCTCTGTTTGAAGGGCTGGCGATTGCAAAAGAGACTGCGTTATGTGAAAAATATATGGGACAGTATCCTGTCATTTCCATCACCCTGAAGCAGGTAAAAGGCAGAGATTATACGTCCGCGGAGAAACAGATGTGGACCGCGATCAGTCTGGAAGCAGATCGCTTCTCCTGGCTCCTGAACAGTCCTAATCTGGATGATCACGACAAAAAAATGCTCAGTCAACTCAGATCAGGAGAGGGAAATTTACAGAGTTCCCTCCTCCAGTTGTCTAAACTTGTGAGCAGGCACTACGAAAAGAAAGTCATTATCCTGATTGATGAATATGACGTTCCCCTGCAGAAAGTGGAAACGAGCGGCTATTATGACGACATGACGGAGCTGATCAGCCAGTTTTTCGGATACGGCATGAAGACAAATGACTACATGCTCTTTTCCGTCGTCACCGGCTGCCTCCGCGTTTCCCGGGAAAGTATTTTCACAGGTTTCAACAATCCCAAAGTGCATACCATCACAGACGAACGATACGATGAGTGGTTCGGCTTTACGGACGACGATGTACGGCGGATGTTAAACTACTATAACCTGAATGATTATTATGAAATAACCAGGGAATGGTACGATGGCTATCTGTTCGGGACAGTAAATGTATACTGCCCCTGGGATGTCATCAACTGGTGCGATCAGCTTTACAACAGCCGGGACCGCACCCCACAGAATTTCTGGGCAAATACAAGCAGCAATGACATGATCCTGCGCTTCATCGAGATGTCGGATGAGACCACCAGAGCAGAGCTGGAAGAACTCTCGGAGGGGAAATCCATCGACAAGGAAATCTGTATGGAGCTGACTTACAATGAACTTGACCGGAACATTGACAACCTCTGGAGCGTACTGTTCATGACCGGCTACCTGACCTATAGCGGGCGCAACGAAGATGGCACTTACCGCCTGCTCATCCCGAACCGCGAGATCAACAATCTCTTTGACCGTCAGGTCCGAAGCTGGTTCTATGGGCACATCGAAAACGGCCTGCAGCCCCTGTTCACCGCCTTTGACCAGAATGATATTGCTGAAATTGAGCACAATATCAATGTGTGCATGGTCGACTCCATCAGCTTTATGGACGGCGGCAACACAAAAGAAATGAAAGAAACCTTCTTTCACGGATTATTATTGGGGATGCTGCGAAGCCGCCGCGGTTGGCGCGTAAAATCGAACCGCGAAGCGGGGAATGGCCGTGCAGACATCATTCTGATCGACAGGATCCATGCATGCGGGCATATCATTGAGGTGAAATGCGCGGACAATTATGATAACCTGAGCGCGGAAGCTCAGAAAGGGCTGCGGCAGATTGACGACACTCTGTATGATGAATTTTTCAGCGATTCCGACATAAGCACCATTTATCATTACGGCATTGCGTTTTACAGAAAAAAATGCAGGGTGGTTCATTAAACCATAATTCTGTCAAACAGCCACTGCAGGCAGGTTATAACGCCAGCATCATAATCAGCGGGACCGTCGCCACGCTGAACAGCGTCGTGACAAAGACAGAGCGGGCCGCCGCCGATGTGTTGGTGTGGTACTGCTCCGTGATCATAGACTGTGCCGAGGAAGTCGGCAGAGCCGCTGTCAGAATCAGAATATTCTTTGTCAGTTCATCCACCTCGAAAGGCAGCACCCGGAGGACTGCAATCAAAAGCAACGGGATCGCCAGCAGGCGGATCGCTGCCATAAGGAACATTTTTTATCCTGAAACACTTCCCGGAACGCCAGCCTGGAGAGGGATAACCCGACGACCAGCATGGACAGACC
>JAJQAD010000208.1 GCA_021204005.1 Clostridiales bacterium | reverse complement strand
AAACAGGCGGAGAAGTTCCATCGTCCGATTATCAACTTTATCGACACACCGGGCGCTTACCCGGGACTGGAAGCAGAGGAGCACGGGCAGGGAGAGGCGATCGCCCGCAATCTTTATGAGATGTCTACCTTAAAGGTGCCGGTCTTAAGTATTGTCATCGGAGAAGGCGGAAGCGGCGGAGCCCTCGCCCTTGCAGTCGGAAATGAAGTGTGGATGATGGAGAACGCCACTTACACGATTCTTTCTCCGGAGGGATTTGCCTCCATTCTCTGGAAAGACGGGAAGCGCGCCAGTGAGGCGGCGGAAGTCATGAAGGTGACCGCGGCAGAATTAAAGGAGCTGGGGATTATCGACCGGGTCATTGCGGAGCCGGAGCCGGCCAGTAAAGACAACCGGGCGGAGCTTTGCCGCATCATGAGGAAAATGATACGGAAATTCCTCTATGAAAATCTGGATAAAGCGCCGGAGACGCTGGCGCAGGAGCGTTACGAGAGATTCCGGGAGTTTTAAACCGGAATCTTATTTTGCACTGGTATGCGCGAGGACATGACAAGAGGAGCGGTCTGCCCGGGATAAACAGGAGATTTGCGGTGATGTGAGCGGGGACGTGACAGTCATGTTGTCTTCGGTCTATGCGGCGAGTATGAGGCGGAATTGCCTTTGCTCTATTGAGGGGCTTTGTATGAATACGGAATATAAATCCATGCCGTCCATTGCGTGTGTGAACGGTTTCATCTTAAAAATGATCGCGATCATTACCATGCTGATCGACCATATCGGAGCGGTTTTGTTTCCTTACCAGATGGTATTCCGGTACATAGGGCGTATCGCGTTCCCGATTTTTGTATTCCTGATCGTGGAAGGTTTTTTTCATACACGAAATATTCGTAAATATGAACTGCGGCTGCTGCTGTTCGCAGCGGTTTCGGAGATTCCGTTTGATTTGGCTTTTAACGGAGCGGTTCTCGAATTTTCCTCGCAAAATGTCTTTTTTACGCTGTTTCTGGGACTGCTGATGCTCGACCTGATAAAGCGGGCGAAGAATAAAATACACTGGGAGATTCTGATCCTGGCGGCGTTTGTGCTGATTGCAGAGCTGCTGCAGACAGATTACAGCGGCGGCGGGGTTTTCCTGATCTGGTGGTTTTATCAGTTCCGGAACCGTCCTCTGGTTAAGTTTATCGGACTCGGAGCCATATCCTGGTTTTTCTTTGGGCTGATCGAGTGCTGGAGCCTGCTGGCGGCGGTGCCGCTCCTTCTTTACAACGGCGAGAGGGGATTTCACAGGGAAAACGGATTGTACAGCGGAGAGGCAAACGGTGCAGGAGCGGTTTTGCTTAAGTATTTGTTTTACATATTTTATCCCGTGCATCTGCTGATTCTGCATTTTATTGATGTGGGAGTGAGGATATAGATAGTTTTTGATGTCAATCATGGCAGGAAATGCTGAACAGGATATTCATCGGATACATACGTCTGTAAAAAATTGATTACATTTTCATTTGCAATGGGATGCAGGGAGGAAATTCAGTGAACTTCTGGGGACATCTTCACACAATCAACCATCATAAATGGCTTGTCATGAAAGCCTGTTTTCGTGTGGGACTCTACAAACAGGGGCTTCTCCATGATCTGTCCAAATATTCCCCGGCAGAATTTCTGGTCGGTGTAAAGTATTATAAGGGAAATATGAGCCCGAACAACGCGGAGCGTCAGGAAAAGGGGTACACTTCCGCCTGGCTGCACCACAAAGGCCGGAACAAACACCATCTGGAATACTGGATTGATTACGGATCCAAAGACAGCGAGTTCCCTCTGGAGGGGATGCGGATGCCGGACAAGTATGTTGTTGAGATGTTTATTGACCGCATGTCGGCTTCGAAAAACTACCAGAAAGACGCCTATACGGACCGGAGCGCCCTGGATTATTATGAGAAAGGGAAGGCACGCCATGTGCTTCACCCCGAGGTGAGGGAACTTCTGGAGCGCCTGCTTCACATGCTGGCGGAAAAGGGAGAGGATTACACGCTGGATTATATCCGTCATGAGGTGCTCGGGAAGCGTTAGGGATCTGTCGCTAAATAACTTATGCATCTTGCACCGCCTAACACGCGAATCGCAGGCTCTAAAAGCCTCGCCGTAGCCCGCTACGGCTACGTTTTCAGAACCTGTGCTTCACGCATTATTCGGCACAATCTGCACAAGTTATTTTTCGCCAGCTCCTAAGAGATTTGACGAATCAGTCAGCAGATGGTAGAATTTTTACGTTAAATAACAGGGTTTGTTTTGAAATTGCGGAACTATAAAGATGGAGGAAAAGACTATGATCGATGGGAAAAAAGTTTTATTCAGCGGAATGCAGGCCACCGGCAACCTGACACTCGGGAATTACCTGGGGGCTTTGAAAAACTGGCTGACCCTGAGTGATGAATATGAGTGTTTTTACAGTGTGGTGGATATGCATTCCATCACAATCCGGCAGGATCCTGCAGAGCTTCGCAGGCGCGCACGGGCACTTCTGACGTTATATATCGCGGCCGGACTTGACCCGAAGAAGAACTGCATCTATTATCAGTCCCATGTTTCCGGTCACGCGGAACTGGCCTGGATTTTAAACTGTTTTACCTATATGGGGGAATTGAACCGGATGACCCAGTTTAAGGACAAGGCGGCAAAGCATGCGGATAATATCAACGCGGGCCTGTTTACCTATCCTGTCCTGATGGCGGCTGACATCTTATTGTATCAGACAGATCTGGTTCCGGTCGGTATTGACCAGATGCAGCACCTGGAGCTGACCCGCGATATCGCGCAGCGTTTCAACGCGATTTATGGGGATGTCTTTGTAGTCCCCGAGGCTTATGTCGGCAAGGTTGGTGCGAAGATCAACAGCCTGCAGAATCCGGAGAAGAAGATGTCAAAGTCCGATGAAAATGTCAATGCAAGCATTTATCTTATGGACGACTCGGATACGATTATGCGCAAGTTTAAGCGCGCCGTGACGGACTCCGAGGCATGCATCTGCTACAGGGATGAGCAGCCGGGAATCAAAAACCTGCTGAATATCTACTGTGCCTGCACCGGAAAGACGCCCGACGAGGCGGTGGCTGAATTTTCCGGAAAGGGTTACGGCGAGTTAAAGACCGGCGTCGGGGAGGCAGTTGTCGCAGTGTTAAAACCGCTTCAGGATGAGGTGGCAAGGCTGTCGAAGGACAAGGCATATATTGACACTATCATTAAGGAAAACGCGGAGAAAGCAAACTATTACGCGACCAAAACACTGCGTAAAGTGCAGAAGAAAGTAGGTTTCCCTGCCAGATAAATATGATATCATCCGCACAGTTTATCGGGGAGCGGAGGAATGGAGATTGTTATGAAAGAAAATTTTGCCCTGGGGGTTGACCTGGGATGGGTCACTCAATTGGAGCAGCTGGGATACAGCTGGATCGATGATGCGGGGAAGACAACAGACCCCATCGAGGCGTGTAAAAATATGGGAGCCAACGCGGTGCGTTTTCGCATCTTTGTAAATCCGCCGCGGGAGGCATTCTGGCAGAAACGGGAGAACGAGACCTGTATGCTCGGTTTTTGTGATACGGAAAGTGTAGTCGAAGCGGCAAAGAGAGTCCGTGACCTTGGCATGGATGTGATGCTCGGCTTTCATTACAGCGATCACTTTGCGGATCCGGAGATTCAGGATATCCCGGAAGAATGGAAAGATGATGACGATGACGCGTTGACGGAACGCGTGTATCGGCATACGAAAGAATCTCTGCTCCTTTTTAAGGAAAACGGTGTAAAACCCCGGTGGGTGCAGGTGGGGAACGAGATCAACCACGGCATCATGTGGCCGAAAGGGAGACTGGAGGAGGCTCCGGATGCATTGGTGCGGTTTTTAAATGTCGGTTACGATGCGGTGAAAGAGGTTTTCCCGGATTGTCAGGTAATCACGCACATGGCCGGTGTAAACAGTGAGGCGTGGTGTATGCCGTTTCTGGACAATTTTTTTGCGAAAAACGGGAAGACGGATATCATTGGTTTTTCCTATTATCCTTACTGGATGCAGTTTGAGAGCGATAAGGACGCGCTGCTCGGCTGGCTGACCATGTATGAGCAGAAGTTTGGCAGGCCGGTGATGATCGTGGAGGTCGGTGCGGAGGACGAGGATGAGCAGGGAGCTTATCAGACTATCCGCGACTGTGTCGATGCGGTCAGGGAAATGCCGGACGGTCGCGGCCTGGGTGTTTTTTACTGGGAGCCGGAGGTCCACCGCAGCGTTGTGCCGGATCATTATCCTTTGGGCGCGGCGCGGTCTGCGGCGGATCACACACTGCAGTATACAAAAGCGCTGACAGCTTATTTATAGTTTATGTATTTCTAACTGTGCGGTTGGACGCTCTGCAGAGCATCCAACCCAGCATACGCATTCGCAAAATTCGCGCTAACGCGCTTTAACGTCTGCTTACACAAAATATGATGGGAAAGGCACTTCCGATTTCTTTTTACATAAAATGATAAGAAAGGACCGAATTTAGAGGTGCTTTTTTGCAGAAATCATTTTTGTCACCGCTGGATACGGAGGAGGAACGATATTATCTGGAGCAGTTGAGCAGGGGAGATATCTCCGCCCGGGATATCCTGGTTGAGCGAAACATGCGTCTGGTTGCTCATATCGCAAAGAAGTATCTGAATACGGAGGAATCGATGGAAGATCTGATTTCCATCGGTTCTGTCGGGCTGATTAAGGCGGTATCTACATTCAATCCGGGGAGGGCAAACCGGCTTTCCTCCTATGCGGCCCGCTGTATTGAAAATGAACTTCTCATGTTTTGCAGAAGCAGAAAGAAGCAGAGAAGGGAGGTTTCCCTCTATGATCCTGTCGGCGCGGACAAAGAGGGGAACCAGATTACCCTGGCGGACATTGTGGAAAGCCAGGAGCCGGAGCTCTGGAAGCAGGTCGCTTTAAAGAAAAATGTCGGATTGCTCTATACTTTGATTCCGCGCACGCTGAATCGGCGGGAGCAGTATATTATCGGCAGACGCTACGGCCTTTACAATATGCGTCCGGGGACGCAGAGGGAGATCGCGGAATCTCTCGGTATATCCCGTTCCTACGTCTCCCGTATAGAAAAGAAGGCATTGAAAAAATTAAAGCGTGCATTCTCTGTTGAATAGTGCTATACTCTTTCTACCGTATCTTTGATGTACCAGAGTTTATTATGTACAGTGTCATTACAACAGCCATTCATTATGGCTTAAATGCCGTCCCGGTGCAGGTGGAGGCAGACATCAGTGAAGGTCTGCCCTGCTTCGAGATGGTTGGTTTTCTATCCTCGGAAGTCCGGGAGGCGCGGGAGCGGGTCCGCACGGCGCTGAAGAATTCCGGTTATCCGATTCCGCCCAAACGGGTGACAATCAATCTTACCCCTGCGAATATACGCAAATCCGGGACCGGCTGCGATCTGCCGGTGGCCGCGGCGGTTCTCTCTGCTCTGGGCATTCTGGATGAATCCCTGTTATCAGATTATATCCTGGTTGGTGAAGTCAGTTTAAACGGCGCGGTTTTGCCGGTAAACGGTATTCTCTCCGCCGCGATGCTGGCACAGAAAAGCGGGTATGCCGGCATCGTAGTT
Organism: Clostridiales bacterium; assembly: GCA_021204005.1. Classification (GTDB taxonomy): domain Bacteria; phylum Bacillota; class Clostridia; order Lachnospirales; family Lachnospiraceae; genus Eubacterium_I. The sequence goes on along the minus strand of JAJQAD010000208.1, from coordinate 1,579 downwards.
CCGGAGAAAAATGCGCGCGAGGCCGCCATTATCACCGGAATCCGGGTGATACCGGTGAAAGACCTTTCCCATTTTATTGCGCTATGCGAAGCAGATTTCCCCGGGGAATGCTGCTTTTCCCCGGTGCAGGAGGTCTGGGAAACATCCTATGCCGTCGATTTTGCTGAAATCCGCGGACAGCGGACGCTGCGGCGTGCCTGTGAGGTAGCGGTCAGCGGGATGCACAACCTCCTGATGATCGGACCGCCCGGGTCCGGGAAGACAATGGCGGCAAAGCGGATCCCCACGATTCTGCCGGACTTGAACCGGGAGGAAAAACTGGAGCTTTCGCAGATTTACAGCATCTGCGGACTCCTGGATGAGGAACGGATTATTAAAAATGAGCGGCCGTTCCGAAGCCCACACCACACATCTACGCCGCCGGCCATAGCCGGAGGCGGCAAATTTCCGCGCCCCGGTGAGATCAGCCTGGCGCATCACGGCGTTCTCTTTTTGGATGAGCTTCCCGAATTTCCTGCCAGGACGCTGGAGGTGCTGCGGGAGCCGCTGGAGGAAAAACAGATTCATATCTCGCGCCTGGACGCCGCCATTACATACCCGGCGGACTTCCTGCTTGCGGCTTCCATGAATCCCTGTCCCTGCGGCTATTATCCCGACCGGAACCGCTGCAACTGCTCGCCTTTTGCCATTCGCAGTTATATTAACCGTGTTTCCCAGGCTCTGCTGGACCGCATTGACCTGTGTGTGGAGACGGCGGAGGTCAGCTTTTCCGAACTGCAGAATAAAGAAACAGCGGAGTCCTCGGCGGAGATACGGAAACGTGTCGAACGCGTGCACCAGGTGCAGCGCGAGCGCTACGCGGGAAGAGGATACCACTTTAACAGCCAGATCACCGGTGCGGATATGGATCGCTTCTGCCGTTTGGATGCGGACTGTGAGCGGCGGATGGCGCAGAAATATGAGGAGTACGGGTTCGGTGCACGCACCTACAACCGGACGCTGAAGCTTGCCCGGACGCTGGCTGATATGGATGAGTCTGAGAATATACGGTGGGATCACCTGGAGGAGGCATTTTTCCTCCGAAGCCCCGATAAAAAATATTGGGGGTGATCTGAAATGAAATATGAATACTGGATGGCGTCGCTGTATCAGATTAACACAAACCGTCGCAGACAGGCCTGTGAACTGGCAGGCGGTGCGGAAAGATTGTATCATCTCCCGGAAAAAGAAGTCGAAAAGCTTCATATATTTTCAGAAAATGAGCTTGGCTGCCTTTTGGAAAGCCGCCGGCATTTTGACTCGGATCGGGAGTGGAACAATTTTGAGAAGAAAAAGGTGCGCTTTCTGCCCTTTTCACACGCGGAGTATCCGGAAAAACTCCGGGAAATTTATGATCCGCCTTACGCAATTTACGTCCGGGGGAAACTGCCGGATCCGGCAAAGAAAAGCGTGGCGGTTGTCGGGGCCCGTGCCTGCTCCGAATACGGCCGAAGCGTGGCGCGGATGCTGGGGAAGACGCTGGCCGAGCGGCAGGTGCAGGTGATCAGCGGCATGGCGCTCGGTGTGGACAGCGCGGCCC
>JAJQAD010000089.1 GCA_021204005.1 Clostridiales bacterium | reverse complement strand
CGTACCATCATACTTCAACAGCTTGATCGCGCTGCCTCCGACCATCGCCGGAATCGCCAGGAAGAACGTAAACTGCGCCGCCGTCGTCCGGGAGATTCCCAGCATCAGCGAACCGATAATCGTGGAACCGGAGCGCGAAGTCCCCGGAAACACCGCCGCAATCATCTGAAACACGCCGATGAGAAACGCCTGTCCATAAGAAATATCATCGATAGAATCCACCGCGATGTGCCGACCCCGGCTTCGGTTCTCCACCACGATAAACACAATGCCGACCAGGATCAGCATAATCGCCACCGTGTAAAAATTGTAAAACAAAGCGGTGAAAATATCATCCCAGAGGACACCCACAATCCCTGCCGGGATGGAAGCCACAATAATCTTCAGCCACATCCTGCATTTGGCGCCGTCCAGGCGGATTCCATGATAGCGCTTCAGCGGAATCAGATCCTTAAAATACACCACAATCACCGCCAGAATCGCCCCCAGCTGGATCACCACCAGAAACAAATCCCAGAACTCCTCGCTCACATTCAGCGTCACAAACTCATCGAGGAGAATCATGTGACCGGTGCTGCTGATCGGCAGCCACTCCGTGATACCCTCGACAATGCCGAAAAGTATCGCTTTCATAATTTCTATCATATTACTCTATTCCTTACACTTTTCTACTGATTCCGATACGCCGCCGGCGTAATCCCATACATCTTTTTAAATTGCCGGTTAAAATGTTCCACGCTTGGATACCCGGACTCCTCCGCGATCTGTTCGATCGTGGAACCCCTGGTCTTTAACAGGTTGCAGGCATGCTGCATCCGGATTCCCGTCACAACGGAAGAAAACGGCTTCCCAGTCTTTTCTTTGATATACTTCGACAGATACGGGACGGAGAGATAAAACTCCTCCGCCAGGCTTTTCAGCGTCACCGTATCATAGTGTGTCTGTATGTAATTCATAATCTCCCGCATACGCGGATCAGGGTTCAGTTTTTTTTTTGCAATATTATCCAACAGATGGTTCACCGCCACGGATAACGCATGAATCGATGCCTTGACAATATCTCCGTCAAAACCGACGCCCCAGTACATCTTTCCTTCCGCATCCTCAATACCGATATAGGAAGCCGCCTGGGAGGAAGAACCCTGGGAAAGCGCATGCTCCTCATAAACCTGCAGCTTATATTCGATGTTAAAATACTGCTTGAAGGCATTGCTGACCGCATCCAGGCGGCCATTTCCGGAGGCAATCACCACATCCTCTTTCCCGCCGCAGACAAGAGTCAGCTCCGCGCGGATGCCCTGAATCTGCTGGAAATGACAGGCTTTTACCGTAAACTGCTCCTGATACAGGAAATATTTGGAGCGGAACACTTCGTAAATCTTCTGCGGGGAGAGCTCCTTATGCTCCACATCGGAGACATGCTTCAGCACATAGCCCACATCCTCCCGCATCTTCGCCGGAAGGACCAGGCCGAAATGATTCTTCAGCACATAGCTGACGCCGCCCTTTCCGGACTGGCTGTTGATGCGGATGACATCGGAATCGTAAGTACGCCCCACATCCTTCGGATCGATCGGCAGGTACGGGACATTCCACAGCTCCTGTCCCCTCTCCTCGCGGTATGCAAGCCCCTTCGCGATCGCATCCTGGTGCGAACCGGAAAACGCGGTAAACACCAGCTGTCCCGCATAAGGATGGCGCGGAGAAATCTGCATCTGCGTCAGTCTCTCGTAAGTGGAGGACAGACGGTTCATATCGGAAAAATCCAGGCCCGGGTCAATCCCGTGGGAAAACATGTTCATGCCGAGCGTGACAATATCCACATTGCCGGTCCGCTCGCCGTTGCCGAACAGCGTCCCCTCAATCCGGTCCGCCCCGGCCAATACGCCGAGCTCGGATGTCGCTACGCCGGTTCCCCGGTCATTGTGCGGATGAATCGAGAGCACAACGGAATCCCGGTACTTCATATTCTTATGCATGTATTCAACCTGGTTAGCAAAAATATGCGGCATGGCGTTCTCCACGGTAGCCGGCAGGTTGATCACAGCCTTGTGGTCCGGCGTCGGCTGCCAGACATCCATCACCGCATTGCAGACCTCCAGCGCATACTCCATCTCAGTGCCGGTAAAGCTCTCCGGGCTGTACTGGAATGCAATATCGCCCTCCTCCTTCGCCGCCAGCTCCTTCAACAGCTTCGCGCCGTCCACGGCGATCTGCTTTACATGCTCCTTATCCTTGCGGAACACCTGCTCGCGCTGCGCCACGGAAACGGAATTATATACATGAACGATCGCGTGTTTCACGCCCTTGATCGCCTCAAAGGTCTTCTTAATAATATGCTCCCGCGCCTGTGTCAATACCTGAATCGTCACATCATCCGGGATCATATCCCGCTCAATCAGCGTCCTTAAGAATTCATACTCCGTCTCGGAAGCCGCCGGGAATCCCACCTCGATGATCTTAAATCCCACATCCAGAAGCATCTGGTAAAACTCAATCTTCTCCTCTAAGCCCATGGGCTCGATCAGAGCCTGGTTGCCGTCACGCAGATCCACACTGCACCAAATCGGCGCTTTCTCTATCTCCGTCTTCTTCACCCAGTCATAGGTCATATCCGGTGGCAAAAAATAAGGTATCTCATATTTTTTACAGTTCATCGCTCTCACTCCGTTTCTTCAAAAACTTCAGGCGGAGGATCTGCCTCCGCCTGTTACGAATGCTTTTAAACTATAACACGATAACCGCAAAAATAAAATGATTAAATTTAATCAGTTTCATTGATTGATTTTAATCCATTCTTTTATTCGCGTTTATTTCACTAAAAACTGCATTCAGGAAAATAATTCTTTCTGCTTCTCCTCCAGATACTGGATAATACCGTCTACCATCGTCTGCGCAATTTTATCAAAATCAAACTGCTTTACAAATTCTACCGCCTCTCTGATTTTTTCCTCCGGCACATGGTAAATCAGAAGCGCGTTTTCCAGAAACGCTTTTTCCTTCTCCTCCATCGTAAACCAGATGGAGCAGGGTACGACCATAAAGCCTCGCATGATACCGCCGGACGCAATCTCCAGCTTGAAAAAGTCTTTTGTCTCCAGATCAGGCAGGTACTCTTTAAAAATAGATTCTACTTTGCCGGTGGTACTCTGCTGTATGATCTCAGATGACTTAGGAAAAGAGTAAGCATTACGGTAAATCTCGCGCAGGTTCTCATTCAAATCCGCAATATGTAACTGCAAAACCGTCTCCGCCGCATACAGCAGAACCTTATCATCGGTAGTACCGCTGAGAATCCGGGCAGCCGTCTCAAACTGCTGGTCAAAGACAAACTGCACGAGTCCGCAAAGAATATCCTCTTTTGAGCTGTACAGATTCGTCACCGAACCGCTGCTCAGCTTTGTCTTCGTCGCAATATCGCGCATCGTCGTATTCGTATACCCCTGTTCCAGAAAATCCTTTGCCGCCACAAAGAGAATTCTCTGTTTCAACAGATCATGGTTTTTTCCGGGCTTATGATTTGCCATAAAGTTCCCCCCAATTCGTAATTTTTTATTCTCATTCCAAAGAACAAGATTTTCTCATCTTAAAACTTGTTCTAATTTTTTTGGATTATATCATATCGCCAAACGAATTGCAAGAACTAACTTACTCAACATCCGTTTTTCTTTTCTTCTTCTTTTTACTTTCTTTTTACTTTTTAAAGTAAACTCTCATTCCCGTCAGACCGGCTCCGCCAATTGCAAACAGGATAAATCAGAGAGCAAGGCCGCTGCAGTCGCCGGTCGCTGCGCTTCCTGAGAGCTTCGCGACATCTTCCACATCAATCGAATCTGTGCAGGCCGGTTCCGTCACGGTATCGCTATAGCTGTATCCTGTCGCTGAAATCACTGTATCCGCAAGACTGATCACTGTTGTACAATCTGCATCACTGAAATAGCTGCCGCAATCTTCACAATACCAGTATTCAATATTGCCTTCCTCCGTACACGTCGCAACCCTAGCGGAAACATGTGTTACATTTATATGACCTGTTGCGTCTACATAAGAATCCACATAGGAATCACCGCATTCCGCGCAGGTGTGGGTAGTGTAACCCTGTTCCGTGCAGGTTGGTTCCGTCACGGTACCGCTATAGCTGTGTCCTGTCACTGAAATCACTGTATCCGCAAGACTGATCACTGTTGTACAATCTGCATCACTGAAATAACTGCCGCAATCTGAGCAATACCAGTATTCGATATTGCCTTCCTCCGTACACGTTGCAATCCCGGCGGAAACATGTGTTACATTTATATGACCTGTTGCATTTGCATAAGAATCCACATAGGAAGCACCACATTCCGTGCAGGTATGAGTAGTGTAACCCTGTTCTGTACAGGTCGGTTCCGTCACGGTATCGCTATAGCTGTGTCCTGTCGCTGAAATCACTGTATCCGCAAGACTGATCACTGTTGTACAATCTGCATCACTGAAATAGCTATCGCAATCTGAGCAGTACCAGTATTCGATATTGCCTTCCTCCGTACACGTCGCAGCTTCGGCGGAAACATGTATTGCATTTGTGTGGCCTGTTGCATCTACATAAGAATCCACATAGGAAGCGCCGCAATTGCTGCATGTATGGGTCGTATAACCCTTTTCTGTACAGGTCGGTTCTGTTACATCAGACGTGTAGCTGTGTTTGCAGACCGTGTAAAAACCATTGGTGTCCGCCGCCGTTACCGGTTCATAACCCTCACCGCAATATGCCGCCGGAACCACCTCAGAAAAGCTGCCGCCATAGATATTGATGGTGCCGCCGGTAACTTCTGCAGCGGTGCTTGCAGCGCCGAATACAGCTGCATTATCGCCGCCTGTGGCGTCAAATGTTCCGCCTTCAATGACTACACATGCCGTATCTGCACTGGAAACCATCATAAGGATATATTCCGTATCATCGCCAGCATTGAATGTACCACCGAAGATAAACATTTGTCCGACATCCGCTGTCTCATCACATCCGCAGTTATAAAGGACATAGGTTCCGCCGGTAAATGTACCATCGAAAATCTTTACTGTACTGTGGTTCTGCAGAGCGCATTGCGAATAATTTTCAAAGGTACCGCCTTCAATCCATAATTCCGCATAGTCATCATTCTTCACGCTGTTTAAACCGCCGGTAACCGTTCCCGAAAGAATGTATAACTCCGGTGTTACATCACCTGTTATGGCCTGCGCTGCCGATTTATCGCTGGCATCGTAATACCCGTTGGCAAAACAGGACGAATATTTGCCGTTATTCTCAACAATCGCTCCGTCTACCTCCATGTAGTTGTAATTCTTCACAGTATACCAGCTGTTACCGCCATGATCACTTGCAGATGTCCCGGCTTCCTTGCTGCGTGTAAAGGTGCCGCCGTTTAAGTACGCCTCGCCATAGTTTACTAAGGCTCCCCTGGCATGAGTTACATTATCCACCGTACCGCCCGTGCCGCTGTCTGTAATCGTCAGCGTCCCGTAATTGATGATCGTATGGTCAGAAACATTCGTCAATGTGCAGCCGTTCAAGTCAAGTGTGATTGTCTGGTTGTTTGCAATGGTAATGTCTTCCGCAGTATCAGCCAGCAATGTCACTTCAGCGCTTGTCGTACCCGCTGCTTCAATAGACGCCTGAAGAGTTGAATATCCAATGCCATTAACTTTGGCAACTGCCGTACTTTCTTCTACACCAATAGTATAGGTACCATTGCCGTTATCAACCGCTGTTTTTCCCGTCACTACATATTCGCTGACATCTGAACTGTAAGTCCCGCCGCTCAGCTCGATAAGACCGGAATCTACCGCAAGCACGGCTGCCGATGTTCCGGTAAAGCTTCCTCCTGAAATATTTATCGAAACATTCCCCGTAGCCACATCATCCTGAATGTCATTCTCATATACCGCATAAACACCGCTGAATGTTCCATCATTGATTGTCACTGAAACAGGCAAATTTGTTGTATGCTGAACCACTGCGATTGCCGCGCCCGTTGTTGTAGTACCGTTACTATTTTTCTCAATACTAAATGATCCTTCTGCGGTAACCGCAGCGCCGTTTACAGTCAGGCTGCCCGCACGAACTTCAACACCCGTCGATCCGGATATCTCTGTCGTACTGCTCAAAACGACATTTTCCGCGCCGTTTACCGCAATGCCAACGTCGGTTGCATATATCGTGCTATTCACCGTAATGATATCCGAACTGGCACAGGACTTAATGAGTCCGTCGACAAATATACCTGCGTCGGCAGTGATATTTGCGTTGACCGTGATATTAATACCTTCACCTTTATTGGAACTTCCTTCAGGGAACACACACAACCCGTACGCGCAATTCCTGATTTCTACACCTGAATCCAAAACCACCGTTGTCGGATTGCTGCTGTCGCCGGAAGCATATACATTCAAAGCCTGTCCGCCTTTATTGGACAATATGCCATTTTTGATGGTAATATTTGATGCCTCTTCTATATTTATCCGCCCATTAAGCGTATAACCGCAAAGGTCAAGTGTCAGTCTCTTGCCTGAGATTGTCAGGGTTTCCGTAAGATTCACATCACTCAGCAGGGACACTATGTCTCCATCCTGCGCAGCGGAAATAGCATTTGCCAGCGTATCGTAAGTCGTCACCCCAATCTCTGCCTCTCCCTGAGTCGCCGTAAGCGCCGGCATATCACTCTCCTGTTCCTTAATCGCCGTCACAGTAATTTCATCCTCAGCTGCTGACGCAGCCTGAACAACCGGAGCTTTCGCTTCTGCTTCAGAAGTCCCTACCGCTGCTTCAGAATCAATTGAGGCTCCCCCATCACCGGTCGCGTCACTTCCTTCTGCTGCTTCCGGATCGGCAGCTGCTTCTCCGGCACCAGTCTCATCAACTCCACCTGCATCTTCCGGTTCCGAGGATACTTCTCCGCTTCCTGATCCGAACTGTGCTTCCTCAACAACACAGTCACCCTCATGTCCCTCCTCCAGCGTACACCCCTCTGTCAGGGTGCATGCAGTCCCATCAGCATCTGCTGTAGTTGCAAAAACAACAGCGGGAATGAGGTTAAAAACCAACAGCAGCGACAGCAGGGACGCAAAAAATTTTCTTTTCATATTCTTTTCCCTTTCATATCTAATATTTATTTCAGTAAAACAATGACTTTTAATTCAATACACGTTTTAGTATTTAATACATTGTACCATATCAAATAGG
>JAJQAD010000211.1:2931-7333 GCA_021204005.1 Clostridiales bacterium | reverse complement strand
ATAAAATCCATTTAAAAAGATTCCTTGAAATCCCTTACATACTTTCTCGCGACGTCGAAATCGTAATCACACCCCTCCATCAGCTTGATAAAGTGCGATCCGACGATTGCTCCGTCGATCAGATCACGCATCGGTCTGACATCCTCCGCGGTGGTGATGCCGAATCCCATCATAACCGGGATAGAGGACTGTCTTTTTACGTTCTCCAGATAAGAGAGGATCTCTCTGTGGTACTGACCGCTCTGCCCGGTGACACCCATGGCGGAAACACAGTAGACAAATCCCCTTGCTCCTTCCAGGATCTGTGGAATGCGGTCAGCAGATACCGGAGCAACCAGCTGAAGAAGTATGGTCTCATCCCTGTCTCCCAACGCAGCTTTTAAGGCTCCCTGCTCCTCCATGGGAAGATCCGGCACGATCAGTCCGTCCACTCCCACCTCCGCACATTTTGCGACAACGGCATCGATTCCGTAGTGGACGATGGTGTTGTAATACATCATGAAAACAATGGGAAGCTTCACTCCCTCGCTGCGAACTTTCGCAACCAGGTCAAATGTCTTTCGCAGCGTCGTTCCCTTTAAAATAGAACGATAGGATGCGTCCTGGATCACCGGTCCGTCCGCCACCGGGTCGGAAAACGGGACACCGAGCTCGAGTATATCCAGTCCTGCCTCCTCCAGCGTGTGGATCAGTCCGCCGCAGCGTTCCATATCCGGAAGCCCTGCGGTAATGTATGTGATAAAGGCTTTTTCCTGATTCGCACTCAGCAAAGCAAGTTTATCTTCAATACGATTCATAATTTTCTCCTCCTGTTACTATGTTTTCTAAGCCACTTATGCTGCAGTTGCTATTACAAAGCAGCCAGGTCATGCTGCAATGAAGCGGTTTACTGCCCACTCGACTAATTCGTTTCATTTGCCAAACACGATATTGATTCAAATGTCTTTTCCCCGCAGAGTATTTCAGTTTTATCGAACCGTATTACAGTACTAGTTAAGATATCCCTTCCCTGCGAGATAATCGGAAATCGTATTGACATCCTTATCGCCGCGTCCGGAGAGGCAGACGATCATCGACTGATCCATAGTCATCTCCTTTGCCTTTTTGAAAGCATACGCCATGGCGTGAGCACTCTCGATCGCGGGGATAATTCCCTCCATCCTGGTCAGCTCCATCAGCGCGTCCATCGCCTCCGTGTCAGTGATCGGCACATACTGCGCTCTCCCGGTGTCATGCAGATAAGCATGCTCCGGTCCGACGCCCGGATAATCCAGGCCGGCGGAAATGGAATGGGCCAGGCAGATGTTGCCATCCTCATCCTGAAGCAGATAAGATCTGGTCCCGTGCAGCACGCCCGGGATTCCCCTGGCCATGGAAGCCGCATGCTCGTTCGTATCAATGCCCTTGCCGGCCGCTTCCACACCGATCAGCTCCACCCCCGGCTCATCGATAAAGTCCGCAAACATGCCGATGGAATTGGAACCGCCGCCGACACAGGCCATGACCACGTCCGGCAATTTCCCTTCCGCTTCCATGTGCTGCCGCTTCGCTTCCCGGCTGATGACAGCCTGAAATTCTTTCACCATTTTCGGGTAAGGATACGGCCCGATGGCGGAACCGATAATGTAAAACGTATCCTCCGCCGTCTTCGCCCAGGTGCGGATTGCCTCGTTGGTGGCGTCTTTTAAAGTGTTGCTGCCGGATTCCACGGAAATAACCTTCGCGCCGAGCATTTCCATCCGCATTACATTCAGCGCCTGCCGTTTCACATCCTCTTTCCCCATGTAAACCGTGCACTCCATACCGAAGAGAGCCGCACCGGTCGTCGCGGCGACGCCATGCTGCCCGGCACCCGTCTCCGCGATGATTTTTGTCTTGCCAAGCCTCCTCGCCAGAAGCACCTGTCCGATGACATTGTTGATCTTGTGCGCGCCGGTATGGTTTAAATCCTCTCTCTTCAGATAAATCTTTGTCCCGTATTTTTCACTGAGCCGTCCGGCATAGTACAGCGGCGTTTCCCGCCCCACATACTGCTTCAGATAATAATGATACTCCGCAATAAACTCCGGATCGCGGATGGCCTCCTCAAACGCCTGATCGATCTCCTCCAGAGAATTCATCAGCGACTCGGATACATACTGTCCGCCGTATTCCCCATAATATGCTTTTTCGTTCTTCATTGCTCTCTCACCTTTCTGATAAATCTATGAATTAAAGTACCGTCTTTTAAGCCGTCTGTCTCCACGCCGCTGCTGACATCCACAATATCCGGATGAAACAAGGCAATTCCCTCTGCCACATTGTCGATATTCAGACCTCCGGCAAGAATAAATTTCTGACCGTGCAGGGCTAAGCGGAGATCATTCTTTTTTTCAACAACATGTCCGTCCCCGCCCTTTTCATAATGACTGTCCTCTTTGGCATCCTGACTCCGGCAGAGGTTTTCATCCCATCCGAACGTCTTTCCTCCGCCGTACTCCGCTCCGTCAACCACATAAGCGCAGATTTTCGGATGCGGCAGAATCAGATCCGGATTCAGTCCGTTTTTCAGGTTCACCGCCTGCCAGACTGGCGTTTGTATCTGATCCAGTATCTCCGGAGAAATATCGCCGTGAATCTGTATGATATCAAAACCCAGTCCGGAAATCATGCGAACCAACGCAGGATCGGGGCTTACACAGACCGCAACCGACTGAATATCCGGATCCAGCAGAGACAACAGTTCCCGCGCCGTCCCAGAACTGATATTTCGCCTGCTTTTTTCAAAAAAGACAGATCCGGCATAATCCGCCTTCGCTTCATTGACCGCGCGAATGTCTTCCGGCCGTTTTAATCCGCATATTTTAACCTGTACTGACATGAAAGTGCCTCCTGTTTCCCGTCATTTTTACATCTTCTCCTGATATACCGCTTTCCAGTGCTTTGCCAGCGCCCGCGGATTTTCCGACTCCATAAATGCGCGTCCGATTAAAAATGCGTCCACATGGCATTCCGCCAGAAACTCCACATCCCTGTCCTCCACGATGCCGCTCTCCGCCACAAACACGCGATCCTCCGGCACCATTTTGGAAAGCCGCTTTGTCGTCTCCAGATGAATCGTAAAATCCCGGAGATCCCGGTTATTCACACCCACAATCTTCGCGCCGCAGTTCAGCGCACGGTCCATCTGCTCCTCATCGTGGGCTTCAAACAGCGCGTCCAGCCCCAGTTCCGTCGTCAGCTGGTAAAAATCCCGCATCTGCACATCATCCAGAATTCCCGTAATCAGCAAAATCGCATTTGCGCCAATCGCTTTCGCCTCATAAAACTGATACTCATCGATCATAAAATCCTTCCGCAAAATCGGCAGCGGCGAGATCGCCCGGATCTGCTTTAAGTAATCCACATTTCCCAGGAAATGATCCTCCTCCGTCAGACAAGAAATACAATCCACGGAATCATTGTACTCGTCAATCCGATCCGTCAGGTTAATCTTGCTTTTAATATTTCCCAGGCTCGGAGAAGCGTTCTTAAATTCTCCTATAATCGAGATACCCGGCTTCTCAAGTCCCTCCTTAAAGCTCGGCGAAGCACCGTTATAATTCTCCGCCAGGCGTCGCATCTCAGACGGCGAAATCTTCGACTTGTGCTCTGGCAGACGAACCTTTTTATCTTCCACAATTTGATCAAGTATCATAGTATCCATTCTCCATTATTCATATTATTCGTGGCATTTCTGAATCTGCAATTTTTTATACTACAATTAATCACAATGTTGGTTCAGGAGGCATCGGATTTCAAGGAAGTTTTCCAATATCTTCTTCCCATGCTCCGTATAGATGGACTCCGGGTGAAACTGCATCCCAAACACCGGATACTCCCGATGCCGCATTGCCATAATCTCCCCGTCCGCCGTTTCCGCCAGAATCTCAAGGCAGTCCGGAAGTCCTTCCTTTTGCACCGCCAGAGAGTGATACCGCGCCACCTTCAGCGGGGACGGTACACCTTCAAAAATACCGGTGCCGGAATGCTCGATCACGGACTGTTTTCCGTGCAGCAGTTTTTTTGCGTAGGAAACAGTGCCTCCAAGCGCCTCCCCGATGCTCTGGTGTCCCAGGCAGATGCCAAGCATCGGTACCTTATCATAAAACTCCCGCACCACATCCAGGCAGATGCCCGCTTCCTTCGGGCTTTTCGGTCCGGGTGAGAGGACAATCCGCTCCGGTTTCATCTGGCGGATCTCATCCAGCGTAATTTTATCGTTCCGTACGACCCGGATGCCGTCTGTAAAAATTCCCATAAACTGATACAGGTTATAGGTAAAGGAATCATAATTATCTATCAGCAAAATCATAAGTTCTCCTCCGTCACCAGAGTTTTGGCCAGCGCCATCACCTTGTTGCAGCACTCCTGGTATTCGTTA
>JAJQAD010000211.1:0-2921 GCA_021204005.1 Clostridiales bacterium | reverse complement strand
TAGCCGGGACAGAGTCCGCGACGATACCTGCACCCGCCTGCAGGTATACCTTCCGTCCCTGTTTTACCATCGTCCGGATGGTAATGCAGAAATCCATGTCGCCGGAGAAATCCACATATCCGGTGGCTCCTCCGTACAATCCGCGCCGTGTCGTCTCCAGCTCGTCGATAATCTCCATCGCCCGGATTTTCGGCGCACCGCTTAAGGTTCCGGCAGGGAGGAAAGAAGCGACGAGATCCAGCGGATGATAAACGCCTTTTTTCCTCCCCTCCACCAGCGATACGATGTGCATCACGTGGGAGTAATACTGCACTTTCATGAATTCAGTGACCTTTACCGTACCGAATTCGGAAATGCGTCCCATATCGTTCCGCGCCAGGTCCACCAGCATCACATGTTCGGCAAGCTCTTTCTCATCCGCCAGAAGCTCCTCGGTCAGCGCAATATCCTCTTCCTTTGACTTCCCGCGCGGGCGGCTGCCTGCAATGGGACAGGTAAACACCCGGTTCCCCTGCTGTTTTACAATCATCTCCGGCGAACTTCCGATGACCTCGAAATCGCCGTAATTGTAATAATACAGATAAGGCGACGGATTAATCTCCCGCAAATGCTTATACAGGGTAAACCCATCCTGCCCGGTCTCAATCGTCCACCGCTGGGACAGCACGGTCTGAAAAATGTGTCCTTCCCGGATATAGTGACGAATCTTTTCCACTTTTTCACTATATTCCTCAAGTGTGTCTGTTTTATGAATAATTTTGCCGTCGCGGACAAAATCCTCTCTCTTATGATTTTCCGGCACATCCGTCCGCGCTGCATCCAGCATTTCCGCAGCCAGCGCAAGAGCGCGCGTCTTACCGTTTTCATTATCCTCGTCCAGAACAATGGCGGTCATTGTCTCCGACACATGATCCACCACGATAAAATGTGTCATCAGCATCATCTGGATCGTCTCAATCCCGATATCATCCGGATTATTGTCCGGAAGATCTTCCGTATACCGGATATAATCGTAACCGAGATTTCCCACCAGGCCGCCGGTAAAAGCGAGCTCCTGATTGTCCTTCCGGATCTCAAACTCGCTGTAGTATTCTTTCAGCCGCTCATGCGGATTCCCCTCCCGGATCTCCTCGGAGCCATCGGCTTTTGTGATGACCAGCGCGTTCCCCCGCGAGGTAATAATCTCCTCCGGATCCGCGCCGAAAATGGTAAACATATCGTAATTCTTGTCATAGCTTTCCAGAAGGAAACCTTTTTTCGATCCCACCAGATTCTCATACATCTCGATGGGAGTCTCATTGATAATGCTCACCGTCTTTTTGTAAACTTTTAAAATTCGTTTCATGCTTTGAATCCTTTTCCATAAAAGAAAAAGTCCCATGATTGTAAAACACAATCAGGGACGAATTATCGTGGTGCCACCCTTGTTCATTGCCGGATCTGTATACACTATACCCGCGCAACCTCATCCGATACAGAATTTCTTCGATATCTTCCCTCTGTAACGTGAGGACACGGCGCCTGCTACTCGTGATACGATAAATACCTTTCGCAGAAGCATCTCACAAACCCATTCCTTTTACGCTTACACACCGGATTCTCAGTAACGCCGGCTCTCTGTGGAGCAGTCAGTAAAAGTACTCTCTTTGCTCATCGATTTTTCTTATTTTGCTGTTTTTTATACTAACACTATTAGCGGAGGATGTCAACCATAGTTTTGCCGTTTGACTGTATAAGCTCGATTACAGAAATCAAAGATTTCTTATACTGTGTATAAGTTCGATCACGGAAATCGGAGATTTCCTATCTCACTGTTATCTCTCTTATTTTGTCCCTTGTATCGTTACATACTCCATCAACTGCATAAAACTCCCCTGCGGATACGCAGAAATATCCTTATCTTTCCGATTCAGCAGACAGTCTGTGAGCAAAAACACATCCATCCCGGCTTTCTGTGCGGCAATCATATCCTCATCCACATCATTGCCGACCATCAGGCAATCCCCCGGTGCGACATCAAGGTGTTTCGCCATTTCCAGATAATAAACCGGATTCGGCTTGCAATATCCGATGTTTTCGTAAGTGGTATACCACTCAAAATCCTCCGGCTTCAGTCCTGCCCAGCGAATCCGGCTCTCCGTCGCGATAGCCGGAAAAAGCGGGTTTGTCGCCAATGCCACGCGGTATCCCATGCCTTTCAGCCTGCGGACCGCGTCGACAGCCTCCGGATTCTGCTCACAGAACATCTTTGCTTTCTGAAAATCCCCCCGATAGAAATCCTCAAACAGACCGATATCCGCCATCGATTTCTCTCCGTAAATGGATGTAAACGTGCGCCAGAACGCAGTCTCATTGCTGCAGCTGCCGTCATTTTTTACCATTGCAGCCGTCCCCGCCCAGACGGATTCTATCAGCTTTTTCGGCTCATAACCGTATGCCGACATTTTTCCTGCCAGAAATTGAAAATATCCGTTGGTAAACTCATCCTGGTTCATGGGAAGCAGCGTCCCGTCCAGATCAAACAAAATCATCTGCATATTTTTGAAATCAGCTCCTTTGTCATTGGTTCCGGTATCCTGCAGGTCGATGCAACGCGCTCAAAGCAACCGGATTCTGCACTTTTTTCCATGGAAAGAATCGTGTCGAGCACATGGAAAGCCAGCTCTTTTCCGGCGCGGTTCGGGCGCCCGCTCTCAATCGCATCCGCCATCTCCGCGACGCCGATTCCCCTTCCGTTATCCGGAAGCGGGTACTCACAGGGAAGTGTGATGTGTTCTACCGGAGATGTGAAGCTTTCCGGCTGGGGCGTCAGAATGGCATCTCCGGTAAACTCGTTCATATTCGGAACGCTGATCATTCCCTTCGTGCCATAGATATGAAAATAGCCGAGGTCGGGAATCAGGCTTTCCCCGTTGATAGAA
>JAJQAD010000056.1 GCA_021204005.1 Clostridiales bacterium | reverse complement strand
TGCGTTCTTACAATTGCCTGAAGCGGGCGGTAATCAACACGGTAGAGGAGTTGACAAACCGCACTTCGGAGGACATGATGAAGGTTCGTAATCTGGGACGGAAGTCCCTGGAGGAAGTTCTGGCGAAGTTAAAGGAGCTCGGACTACAGCTGAACCAAAGTGAGGAGTAACATGACGAACTCTGATGCTACTTCTCGAACTACTAATGTTCGAGAAGTTTCCCGTGAAGAGGAGTAACATGACGAACTTTGGTGATATTTTCCGAACTGCTAACGTTTGGAAAGTTTCCCGTGCGGAGGAAAAAAAGTAACAAAGAGAAAGGACAGGTAAGCCCGAAGAGCACTGCCCGGTTCATTCACAAAGTGGAGGACTTATATTATGGCGAAATATCGCAAATTAGGAAGAACATCCGATCAGAGAAAAGCTCTGATCAGAAGCCAGGTTACATCTTTGCTGTATCATGGCAAGATTGTCACAACTGAGGCGAAGGCAAAAGAAATTCGCAAGTTTGCCGAAAAGATGATTGCTCTGGCTGTGAAAGAGGCCGATAATTACGAAGAGGTTACGGTAAAGGCAAAAGTTGCCCGCAAGGACAAGGACGGCAAGAGAGTGAAGGAAGTTGTAGACGGCAAGAAAGTTACGGTTTACGACGAGGTTGACAAGACCATCAAGAAGGATCTTCCTTCCCGCCTGCATGCGAGAAGACAGATGCTGAAGGTGCTGTATCCGGTTGTGGAGACAGGCGCTAAGAAAAGAGACCGCAAGAAAGTGGATATGGTTGATAAGTTATTCACTGAGATTGCACCGAAGTATAAGAACCGCAACGGCGGTTACACCAGAATTGTCAAAATCGGACCGCGGAAAGGCGATGCGGCTATGATGGTGGTGCTGGAGCTGGTATAAGAGAGGCATACAGTCAGATAAATTTAATAAAAACGTGTGAGATCGGCAGATTTCTGCCAGCATAGAATAGCTGGCGCTACTGTCGGTCTTTTTTTATATCATAGGAAAGACCTTGTTATGGTAAAGTATTAAAGTGCATGATTTCCTATGATATAAAAACACTCCGTGGGGATGTACCCGCGGGGCAGACCCGCAGCTCGCGGATCGGAAGTTTTGCGATGCAACCGCTCGCGCGCGAAGTGTCGCAGAGCGACACTTTATTTTATCATAGTTCAGGAAAGACCAAGAGATTTTATTTTGAAGTGGGAGGTGAGGTGAGGCAGAGAGAGAAAATAAATTCCGTACCGACACCTTTTGTGCTGATCACGTTGATGTTCTCGTGATGCGCATGGATGATTTCTTTTACAATCGCGAGCCCTAGTCCGGTTCCTGTCTTATCTTTCCCGCGGGATAAATCTGTCTTGTAAAAGCGTTCCCAGATTTTGTTCAGGCTGTCTTTTGGAATGCCGATGCCGAAGTCTTTGACAGAGACAAAAGCTTTCCCATTCCGAATGGTGGATTCAATGTCTATTTCAGAGCCGGGATTGCTGAATTTGAACGCATTATCGATAAGATTATGAAGTACCTGTGCAATTTTATCCGGATCTGCTTTGACATAGAGAGGTTTTTCCGTGAGCGAGAGGCGGAATGTAAGATTCTTTTCCGTCCCGCGTCCCTCAAAGGTGAGTAAAGTCTGACGTATCAGTTCATTGATATCAAAGGCTGTCATGTTCAGGAGCATTCCCTTTGCACTGTATTTGTTTAATTCCATCAGGCTGTGTGTCAGTTTCTCCAGACGTTCTGTTTCTGAGATAATGACATGAAGGTATTTTCCCTGCAGCTCCGGGGGGATTGTCCCGTCGGCGATGGCTTCCGCATAGCCCTTGATGGATGTCAGGGGAGAGCGGAAATCATGGGAGATGTTGGAAATGAATTTGCGCTGATCTTCCTCCAGTGAGTTTAGTTCGCTGGCCATACAGTTCATTACGTCAGTGATAAAACCAAGTTCATTGTGAGCGTGGTAGGGAATCGGCTGTTCGTAATCACCGTCCGCATAGGCGATGGCCGCCTGTGTGATGCGCCGCATTGGCCGGTAGATGGAAAAAATGTACACAAAAAGGATGATCAGTGCAGCCAGGGTCACGATGATGTAGATGAGGAAATATCCCGTGCAGAAAAATTCCCGTAAGTCTGAACCTGTGAACGTCAGCTGTAAGAAGCGCAGTTCATCGTCAGATGAAAGAAAGGCGGTGGCAATAAATCCGAGTATACAGAACAGGATATAGGTGATTAACACGCGGAACAGTAAAACTCTCCGGCCACCATGCGGTTGATGGGATGACTTCCGGGTCGTCTTAGTGATCTGAGAATCGGATTGTCTGCGGAAGCGTCGCTTCCCGAGCGTGTGTTTTTGTGTGCTGCTGTCTTTTTCCGCCATATAGATTATTCCTCCATAGTGATCGCAGATGCCTGTCTTAGCCATCGGGTAGAAATCCATGTCACGAAATGGTTGCGGGTCGGTTTAGTACTGAATATAGTTCAGCGAGGTGTATATTCAGTTCATCTGGTTTCAAACTTATAGCCGATGCCCCAGACTGTGGCGATGCCCCAGTCATCGTGATCATTGATTTTTTCCCGGAGCCGTTTGACATGCACGTCCACGGTGCGGGTGTCTCCCAGGTATTCGTATCCCCAGATGTTGTCCAGAAGCTGTTCACGAGTGAACACCTGGTTGGGTGAGGAGGCAAGGAAATACAGAAGTTCCAGTTCTTTTGGCGGCATCTCGACAACCTGGTTTTTGTAGAGAACCGAGTAGTTTGTCAGGTTGACAACGAGGTCGGGATATTCCACACACTTAATTTCATTTTCCGGTTTAGCGGAAGCAGAAGGCTGAAAACGGCGGAGAACAGCTTTGACGCGTGCAACCATTTCCTTGGAATCGAAGGGTTTCATAATATAATCGTCGGCACCCAGTTCCAGTCCGAGCACCTTGTCAAAGACCTCGCCTTTGGCGGAAAGCATGATGATCGGAGTGTTGGATTGCGTACGGATCTCGCGGCAGACCTGATAACCATCGATGCCCGGAAGCATCAGATCCAGCAGAATCAGGTTCGGCTGGTAGTTTTTAAATTCGCGCAGAGCGGATTCTCCGTCGGACACGATCAGAGTGTCATAGCATTCTTTTATAAGGTAAAGAGAAATCAGTTCTGCGATATTGGCGTCGTCGTCTACGATTAGTATTTTCTGTTTGGCTCCCATGAGGTTCCTCCTGTTAAAACCTGTTATGATAGTATAACTTAATATTAATGTAAGAATCTGTAATCACTGTTCGCTGCCAGTTCGGTAGAAAATTGTGGATAGTGTCCTGCTTGATCCATCAAAAATCGGTTTGTTGTGCGATGTGATGTTTAAGGCAAAAAAAGGTATCACAGCATGTTTCCGTGTGTCAGCAACGATTGAAAGAAGACTTAATAAGTCTTACCGAAACGTCGCGATCGTCACGCCGCTGTCGCCCTCGCCAAACTCACCCAGGTGATATTCCTTAATGTATTTTTGCCGGCGGAGATGCTCCTGAACGGCTTTTCGCAGTGCACCAGTTCCCTTTCCGTGAACAATCCGCACCGATGGAAGATGCGCCAGGTAAGCGTCGTCCAGGTATTTGTCCAGAAGATGCATTGCCTCGTCTACTGTTTTTCCGATGAGGTTGATTTCCGGTGAAACGGAAAGAGACTTGGACATTTTTATCTGCCCGGAGCCGGTTTTTGCCGCTTTTGTTCCCAGAATCGTATCCTCTTCGATCAGAACCAGGTCTTTGATGTTGACCTGGTAGCGCATGATGCCCATTTGCACATAGAGGTTTCCTTTTGCGTCCGGCAAAGTGTGTACGGTTCCTTTCAGGTTCATGCTGAGGACCTTGACGCTGTCGCCCAGGCGCAGGTTTTTGGGAATGTTGCGGTTTTCCTGCGGCTTTTTGGGGATCGCGGCTTTGCTCTGTGCTTTTTCCATTTTCCGGCGGACTTTGTCGCGTTCCTTTTCCATCGCTGCGGCGTCGATACTGTTTTTGCCGAAGTTGCGGAAGTTGCGGATCGTCTCATCGGCAACCGTTTTCGCCTCTTTCAGGATGGCGGCGGCTTCCTCATTGGCCTCGCGTATGATACGGTCGCGGCTCTGATCGAGCTTTGCCTGCTTTTCTTCCAGCTGTTTTTTCAGGGATTCCGCTTCCACTTTGTATGCATTAATCTCCGCCTGTTCTTTCTGAATTGTGCGGCGGCTCTGTTCCAGATCAGCGATGACATCCTCAAAGTTTTCGTTTTCTTTGGAAATGCGGGAACGGGCATCCTCAATCAGGCGCGGCGCCAGCCCCAGCTTCTGGGAGATAGCGAAAGCGTTGCTCTTGCCCGGAATGCCGATGAGCAGGTGATAGGTGGGACTTAACGTCTCCACATCAAACTCGCAGCAGGCGTTTTCCGCTCCCTCCGTGGAGAGTGCGTAAAGCTTCAGCTCGCTGTAGTGGGTCGTCGACATGGTGCGGATGCCGCGGCGGCGCAACTGATCCAGAATGGCGATGGCCAGTGCGGCGCCCTCATCCGGGTCAGTGCCGGCGCAGAGCTCGTCAAAGAGCACCAGACTGCCGCGGTTGGCTTTCTTTAAGATAGACACAATGTTTGTCATATGGAAGGAGAAGGTGCTGAGACTCTGCTCAATGCTCTGCTCATCCCCAATGTCTGCGTAAACCTGCTTAAAAATAGCCAGCTCGGAGCGGTCTCCCGCCGGAATATGGAGGCCGGCCTGTCCCATCAGGGTCAGAAGACCGATGGTCTTTAAGGAAACCGTCTTGCCGCCGGTGTTGGGACCGGTCACGATGAGGAGATGATAGTCCTCCCCCAATCGGATGTCGATGGGGACGACTGTGTGCGGATCCAGCAGCGGGTGTCTTCCCTTCCGGATGTGGATGCGCCCCTCCGTGTTAAAGACCGGAGGCATGCCGTTGTGGATTTTTGCCAGCTTTGCTTTGGCGAAGATAAAATCCAGTGTTGTCAGCACGTGATAGTTCTGCAGAATGGCCGGGGCATACTCCGCGGTCTGATTACTCAGGTCAGCCAGAATTTTCTCGATCTCTTCTTTTTCCTTTAAAAAGGTCTCCTTCAGATCATTGTTTAGCTTTACCACGGACATGGGCTCAATAAACAGGGTGGATCCCGAGGAGGACTGGTCGTGGATCATGCCGGGCACCTGCGCCTTATACTCCGCCTTGACTGGCAGGCAGTAGCGGTCATTCCGCATGGTGATCACAGCGTCCTGCAGGTAGGTGCGTGTCGTCTGGCTGTTTAAAAGGCTGTTCATCGCGCCGTGGATGCGGTCGTTGATGTTCCGGATCTGGCGGCGGATGTTGTGCAGCGCGGGGCTTGTCGCATCGCTGACTTCGTCCGGACCGGGAATGCAGCGGTGAATTTCTTCATAAAGCGGCGTCAGCGGCTCCAGTTCGCCAAACATCCCATCGAGAGAATCTGCTGCCTCATCCTCGCGGACATCGCGGGCGTAAGTCTTTGCGCGCTTCGTGATTTCCAGTAAGTGGGCAATAGACAATAGCTCCTCCATGTTCAGCGTGCCGCCGACCTCCAGGCGCTTCATCTGAAAGGTCGGATTTTTCATCCCTCCAAAGGAAAGGTTCCCCTTGCGGAATATCCGGTTCAGCGCGTCCGCAGTCTCAGTCTGCGCCCGGACGATTTTGTCGTAATCTGTCATGGGGCGCAGGTTCAGGCAGAGGTCTTTGCCGGAATCCGAGGTGGCCTGGTCAGCCAGGAGGGTGATGATTTTGTTATATTCTAATACCTGTAAAACTTTCTGGTTCATGTGTTTTTCCTGTTGTTGGTGTGATTTTTTCATATCAAATGTTGCAGACGATACGACATCATGAATTTTTGATTCATGATCGCATTTTGACGTTCGCTGAATGTACCAGTGCATTTTTTCGCTTTGCATGCTGGCATACATTTGACGAGTGACAAATTGTATCGTGATGAAATCTCGATACGGTAAGTATACCACGATACAAATAGCGCTTGCAAGGTTTTCCCAATAACCGTATAATGTTGAGGTGGATGATTTGAGCAAGATATTCAGATGGAAAGGATTGAATTATGAGATATATTGAGACGCTGCGGGAAGGGGAACGGATTTCGGAGGTTTATCTGTGCCGGCAGAAACAGACATTTCTGACAAAAGCGGGGAAGCCGTATGATTCACTGCTTCTGCAGGACAAGACGGGAACACTTGATGCGAAGATCTGGGATGTCAATTCGAACGGGATTGAGGATTTTGATTCTCTGGATTATCTTTATATCATGGGAGATGTGACCAGCTTCCAGGGCAAGCTGCAGCTGAACATTAAGCGGGTGAAGCGTGTGGAGGAGAGCTCCGTCAATGCGGTGGATTATCTGCCGGTCAGCGAACATGATATCCCGCAGATGTATCGGGAACTCACGGCTTATATCAGGCAGTTCCAGAATCCCTGGCTTCGGAGGCTGGCGGAGTCGTTTTTTCTGGACGCGGATTTCGCGGAGCAGTTCCAGTTTCACTCGGCGGCCAAGAGCGTTCATCACGGTTTTGTGGGCGGATTGGTGGAACATACTTTGCATGTGACACAGATCTGTGACTATTTTTGCAAGTTATATCCGATGCTGAACCGGGATCTTTTACTCACGGCGGCCATGTTTCACGATATCGGAAAGCTGCAGGAACTGTCAAAGTTCCCGGCTAACGATTATACCGACGACGGCCAGCTCCTGGGACACATAGTTATGGGAGCCATGAAAGTGCAGGAGCATATTGATGCGATTGAGGGTTTCCCGAGGCGGACGGCCACGGAGCTGATTCATTGCATTCTGGCGCATCATGGGGAACTGGAGTATGGGTCTCCGAAAAAACCGGCGCTGATGGAGGCGGTGGCTTTAAGTTTTGCGGACAATTCGGACGCGAAACTGGAAACGATGAAGGAGGCGCTTTCCGCAGTTCCGGCGGGCAACCTGGAATGGCAGGGGTATAACCGCCTGATGGAGTCGAATATAAGAAGGACGGGTGAGTAAGAGTCGTGTTGCGAGGATGAAATGGCAGATTATGAGCCGGAATTATTTTGGCCGGAAGCAGGAATCGTGATAGAATGAAGAAAAATGACGAGTTTGTATTGAAAATAGAAGATATGGGTGCTGCCGGAGAGGGCATCGGAAAATATGAGGGCATGACTTTCTTTGTGAAAGATGCCCTCATCGGCGATAAAGTGAGAGCGCGGGCAACGAAGCTGAAAAAAACCTACGGCTATGCGCGGGTGATGGAGATTCTGGAGCCTTCTCCCGACCGGGTGGAGCCGGTGTGTACATTTCACCGCGCCTGCGGAGGCTGCCAGATTCAGGCGCTTTCCTATGAAAAACAACTGGAATTTAAGCAGCGCAAAGTGGAAAATGACCTGCGGCGCATTGGCGGTTTTTCTCAGATTCCGATGGAGCCCATTGTGGGGATGGAAGAGCCG
>JAJQAD010000234.1 GCA_021204005.1 Clostridiales bacterium | reverse complement strand
TAAAAATCAAGTGGAATTTACTCTTGCACTGGAATTTACTTTTTCAATTCAGCAATTTTTTTCGCATCAGACGAAGCGCATTTCCTCTGTGGCTTCTGGCATTTTTTTCCTCCGGCGTCAGCTCAGCCGTAGAACAGTTCAGGTCTTCCACGTAAAAAATCGGATCATAACCAAACCCGTTCTCCCCTGCCGGCTGCTCGCCGATATAGCCCTCAATCGTGCCCCGGACTACCATAGGCTCCTGCCCCGGGACCACCGCCGCAACGGCGCAGACAAAACGCGCGGTCCGTTTCTCGCGCGGCACTCCCTGCAGCCGGTCCAACAGCATCTGGTTTTTGATATCATAGGAGGTATCCTCCCCCGCATAACGGGAAGAATAAATCCCCGGCTCCTTATTCAGATAGTCAATCTCCAGTCCGGAATCATCCGCAAGCACAATATCGTCACAGCAGGACGCAACCGCCCTGGCCTTGATCAGAGCATTTTCCTCAAAGGTCGCACCATCCTCCACAATGTCGATACTGATTCCCGCCTCTTTCATGGACAAAATCTCCCAGCCCAGGTCTCCCAGAATCTGCCGGATCTCAATCATTTTATGTTCGTTGCCTGTGGCAAATATTATTCTTCTGCTCATTTGAATCCCTTTCATCCGCCTGTATTGCTCTATACTATGCCGTAACCCGATTCTTCCGGCCGCGGCATTCCAACCCCACCCTTACTGCAGCCGTTCCTCCGGCCGTTTTCTCCGCGGCGGCTTCGGTCCAAGGTACTGGTACAGCGTCGTCCGCAGCATACCATTATATATTTTTCGCTTCTTATCCGCTTTTTTCCCGATATAGCGTTCCGTGTCCTCGTAAGCGGAGATAAGGTACTCAGACCAGCAGTCCAGCCGCCCGAAAGCCTCCCCAATCTCCTGATACAGTTCCGGAAGCATGGATTTCTCCTCCAGGCGCTCTCCATAAGGAGGATTGGTAATCACAAATCCGTATTTTTTCGGATGATTCAGCTGGGACACCGGCCGCTGCTGAAAATGAATCAACTCGTCCACACCGGCGCGCGCCGCATTATCCCGGGCTGCACGGATAATCTCTCCGTCAATATCATATCCCTGAATCTGTGTCTCCACAGAAAGATCAATCCGCTCCCGTGCCTCCCCAAAAGCCTCCTCCCACTGCTTCGGGCTAATCAGGTTGTTCCAGGTCTCGGCAAGGAACCGGCGATGCACACCGGGCGCCATATCAGCCGCTATCATGGCTGCCTCGATGGGAATCGTGCCGCTGCCGCAAAAAGGGTCCACCAGAATACGGTCTCCCTTCCAGGGCGTTAGCAGTATCATGGCCGCCGCCAGGGTCTCCGTAATCGGCGCTTTGCTGCTCAGCACACGATATCCGCGCTTATGCAGGGATTCCCCCGAGGTATCCATCCCAATGGTCACCTCATCCTTATTTAAAAACACACGCAGCGGATAGGAGGATCCCGTCTCCTCAAACCAGGAAACATGATAGTACCCTTTCAGCCGCTCTACAATCGCTTTTTTCACAATCGACTGAATATCCGACGGGCTGAACAGCTTACTCTTCACAGAGGAAGCTTTCGTCACCCAGAATTTCGCGTCCCGGGGCAGATAATCCTCCCACGGGATCGCCTTAACCGCCTCAAAAAGCTCGTCAAAACTCTCCGCGTGAAAACCGCCCACTTTCCACAGAACTCTCTCTGTCGTCCTTAAGTTGATATTGGCTCTGCAGACCGCCTCCGCATCCCCGGAAAAAGTCACCCTGCCATCCTCTGTCTTTACCACATCGTAACCCAGGTCGTAAATTTCCCGTTTCAAAACAGCTTCCATGCCGAAATGGCAGGGTGAAATAAATTCATACAATTCCATATGGATTCCGCCTCTCCGCTCCTAAAGTTCTTTCGTGCCCAGTGCCTCCATTTTATCTGTTCTTCTATTCCCTGTCAATCTCATAAATCATAATAACTATTTCTCCGGAGTGTTCTATATAACAGAAAAACCGACACCCTGACGCTTTACAGCATGGTTTTTCTGTGAAACAAATATGCGTCCATACCGCCCGCCAGGGAACAGATCCGGTAACCCTGCCGCAGATACTTTCTGCCCTCCCGTATATTCAGACTCCCATGCTGACAGTAAAAAATGTGCAGCCTTTGCTTATCTGTCTGGCGCATAAAGCACGGCAACTGCTCCGGCGGGATATGAATTGCTCCTGTAATGTGGTAATTCTGATAATCCTCCTCACTGCGCAAATCTACCAGGAGTGCGTCATATTGTCTGACATATCTCCGGACATCCTCTGCATCGATCATACATAAATCCATACATTTTCCCTTTGATTCGTTTTATTTGATCCAAACTGTTAAAAATATCGTGTCGTTCCTCGACAGACATTTCCGGCAGGTACGTCACGCGCGAGTGATTGTACCCACTTACCAGATCCGCAGAAAAACAGGCTGCTGCCGCAGCCTGTTTTTCGTTTTCGCTTACTATAATAGTATGCTTCCTGTTTCATTTTGACCGGATAAAATTATCTTAGTTGCAATTCTTTCCGCAATTGGATGCATTCGAAGCATTGGATGCGTTAGACGCGTTGGATGCATTAGACGCGTTTTTCCCGCAGTCGGATGCTCTGTTCTGCGCCTTATTCTGAGACTTATTCTGCGCTTTGTTGGAACCCGCCTCATTTGTGTAATCGTTGTCAGCCGAATAATTCTTTGCCATGATTCATTACCTCCTGTTTGTAATTTACACGGCTAGTATCTGCTGATTTTCTAAAATTATTCAGATTTCATCCATTTTTGCATCAGCATAAAATGGCGATACCGGCATCGACAACTCTCATCAACAACCTGTGCATTTTCTACCTGCTCATTTCAGAAAACAGAATAAACACTGCCAGGACAATTCCGAGAATAATCAATGTACCATACCAGGTATTGAGTTTCAGCTTGCCGAAACGAACGTCCCAGCCCTCGCCCTCCTTAAACTCCGCATGAAAGCCGTGTTCGGGATTCTGAATCTGTGCATTGATTTCTTCCGCCGTCTTCATCCGCTCTGCTTTTTCCTCTACGGTATCCTTTTCTTCTACATTATCCTTTTCTTTCTGTTCCGGCAACGCGCCCATGCTGTTCTCCCCTTTTTTTAATCCTGCCGTCCAAATCCGCATTCCTGTGACAGACCGGAATCTGACTCCTCAGAGTTATCACTATCCTATCGTCCAAATCCATATTCCTGCGACAGACCGGAATCTGATTCTGCGGAGTTTTCACTCTCCTGCGTCGCGGAATCCTGACTGTCCTGTGTCATGGAATCCTCAAGTGCGGAAGTATCCTGCTCCGAAGCATTATCCAGAGTCACAGTCAATGTCATTTCCTCATAGCTGTTCCCGCTGCTCCGCTGGATGGTGACTTCCACTGTTTCTCCGGCTGCATAATATTGCAATTTTTCTTTTAATTCTGAGATACCGTCCACGGTGCTGCCATCAAGCTCTGTGATAATATCGCCGACCTCGATTCCGGCCTGATCCGCGGCTGCTCCTTCCACTACGGAATAAACATATACGCCTGCCGGGATACCATACATGGAAACAGCCTCATCAGAAACATCATAGCCGGTGATATTCAGGCAGCCATAATTTTCCGACAGTTTTGTCTTCGTCTCCTGCGTCATCAGTTCCTCCAGAATGGACTGCGCCTTAGACATGGGAATCGCAAAACCCATATTATCAATGGAAGCGCTGGAAGAAGAACTGTCGCTGGAAAACTTCGCCGTGTTAATACCGATCAACTCGCCTTTCATATTGAAAAGGGCACCGCCGCTGTTTCCGGCGTTGATCGCCGCATCTGTCTGCAGCAGAGTATAAGTCACATCATCGATGGTAACCTCACGATCCAGCGCACTGATAATACCGGAGGTAACGGACTGTCCCAGGCCAAGGGCATTTCCGATGGCAACCACGCCGTCGCCCACCTGCAGGCTGTCGGAATCACCGATCGTCGCGATGGAAATGCTGTCTAATGCCTCCTCATCCACATCAGAAGTATTCACCGCAATGACCGCCAGGTCATTGTCAGAATCCGTTCCTTTGAGCTGTGCACTGTAAACCCAGTCCTCGGAATCCATAAAACATACCGTCAGTTCATCAGCATCCTCGATCACATGATAGTTGGTCGCGATCAGGAGTTCCGTATCCGTCTGTGAAATAATCACGCCGGATCCGCTTCCCTCACTCTCCTGCTCATACGTGCCGAACATCGTCTGCACTTCCGAAACACTCATATTCGTGATTGCAACCACAGAGGAGCTGCACTGCTCCGCAATCTGAGCCACCGTGTATTCACTGCCGGAGCTGTTGGCAGTGGTCGTGGTTTTCTCCTCACTGGAAGAATCATCACTTTCCGCCGTGGAAAGCTTTGCGCTCGTTGTCTCCACGGAAGCCGTACTTGTGGGAACCACATTTTTCCCGATTGCATAGGAACCGATGATGCATCCCCCGATAATCACGCCGCAGAGAACTGCGCATCCGATCGCCTTTGCATAGACTCCTGCGCCCTTTTTCTTTTTCGGGGGCTTTTGTCTCTTTCCGCCATTTCCCTGACCTCTCCTGTCCTGAGGTTCTCTATCCTGCGGAATGTAGGAATACCTGTACGAGGAATCCTGCCCTCCCGGCTGTCCGGATTCACCAGTCTGGTGTCCCCTCTCCTGATAGGATGCAGCACCGGACTGTGCGGATTCGCCGGTCTGATATCCTCTCTCCTGATTGGTTGCAGTACCGGACTGTGCGGATTGTCCAGTCTGATATTCTCTCTCCTGATTGGTTGCAGTACCGGACTGTGCGGATTCGCCGGTCTGATATCCTCTCTCCTGATTGGTTGCAGCACCCGGCTGCGCCCCCTGCGTATTGCCGCTTTGTGCGGACTGTTCCCGACTGGTATACGAGTAGCGATAGATAGAATCAGAAGTTCCCGCATTACCGCTTCCATTCACCTGCCCGGCACTCTCTCCGGTGTATGCTGCCTCCTCCGGGATCTCCACATCGGGCTCCGCAAAGATATCCTCCTGCTCTCCGTTTTCTATATTCTGACCGTCATACATATTCTGTTCTCTTTTTTCATCCTCAAACATCGTAATGCCTCCTTTGTCTTGTTTGATGTATCTATCATAAAATCTTCGTGTAGATAAAATATGTTTATTTTGTGAAAAAGATGTGAACTCTGAAGAATCCCTCTGGTTACAATTATTGTAACTACTCCTCTTTTATCCATGACCGGTAAATACAGTGGTAGAACAGTATACCGGCAAAACATACACTGATACAGTCCGCGACCGCCTGTGCTGCAAGAATGCCTTCATAGCCAAACCACCATGAAAGTACAAACAGCACGGTCAGGAAAATAAATCCCTGACGGGCAATCGACAATACAAACGAGATTGCGATCCGTCCCGCCGATTGAAACACCAGCGTCAGCAACAAAACCACACCGGCCAATGTCATCGTAACTACCTGAAGGCGCAGCATCCGGCTTCCATCGGCAACAATCTGCGGCTGACTCATGAAAAAACGCACAATTGCCGGGGCTGCGGCAAATACAATCAGCGACAGCACCACCGCAACGACAATCATAACCGCCAGGTTAAACCGGAACAGTTCCCGCAGGCGTTTCCGCTGAGAGGCTCCGATCAGATATCCAAACATCGGCTGTCCGCCGTAAGCCAGCCCCACTAACACCAGATTTACAATAGAAACCGCCTTAAACGCAATCCCCATTGCCGCAATCTTCTCATTTCCATAAAGGAGCAAAAACTGATTCAGGAAAATGACGCTGATACTCTGCACAATATTCATAATTGACGCAGGTATCCCGATTCCGAGAACCTGGCGAAGATAATCGCCCGAAATTCTTGCCGCTTTCGGTGCCAGAGAGAGTATCCTGCTTTTCTTTAACAGGACAAAAATACAATACACATTTGCAAGGATATATCCGAGGACAGTCGCGATAGCCGCCCCCTTTGCCCCCATCCCCAGATATAGAATCAAAACCGGGTCAAGGATAAGGTTCAGAACTGCTCCGATACTCGACCCGATCATAGCCTCCATTGCCATTCCCTCCGCACGAAACAGATTCGTGTAGACATAGGAAGCGACAATAAACGGTGTGCCTAAGGCCAGCCAGATATAATACGGCTGCGCATATACCGTGGTATCAGCATCCGCACCCAGAACCAGAAGAATTCCGGAATGAAAAATCAGGAAAACGACTCCAAGGGCAATTCCAATCAGGTATCCCGAGTAGATACAAAAAGAACTTACCCGCTTAATGTCTTCCATCCTGCCGCTGCCAAGCAGACGCGAGGTCAGCGTGCATCCGCCCTGGGCAAAAATATTGCCGAAAGCCATCTGAATCGTCAGAACCGGCGCACAGAGCGATACTCCGGCTACCAGATCCGTATTATCCGTCGCCGCGACAAACCAGGTATCCGCAAGATTGTATACCAGAGTAATCACCATACTCAGGACAACCGGCAGCGCCAGGCGAAAATACGTTTTCGACAATTTTCCTTCCATGAACAATGAATCCTGCATAATTCTATGACACTTTCCTATTACTTGCCTGTCAAAATAACGTCCCGGTATATTGACGAGTCAGACGCAATCGCATTGGCAGCATGTTTTTCTGACCATAATGTAAAAATAACCCCCGGAAAACTCCAGGGGTTTTGTACGTGCGTGAGAGGATTCGAACCCCCGACACCTTGGTCCGTAGCCAAGTGCTCTATCCAGCTGAGCTACACACACATATTATCTTATTCAATGCCGCAGACCGGAATCGAACCGGTACGATGTCGCCACCACGGGATTTTAAGTCCCGCGCGTCTGCCAGTTCCGCCACTGCGGCTAAACGACCCAGAAGGGACTCGAACCCTCGACCTCCGCCGTGACAGGGCGGCGCTCTAACCAACTGAGCCACTAGGCCATACATATCAGTTAGGAAGTGGACCTTCGGGGACTCGAACCCAGGACCGACCGGTTATGAGCCGGTTGCTCTAACCAACTGAGCTAAAGGTCCAAAAAGTGATGCAAGTGACCCCAACGGGAATCGAACCCGTGTTACCGCCGTGAAAGGGCGATGTCTTAACCGCTTGACCATGGGGCCATATGAAAAACATATAAACATAGCAATTATCATCGCCACTGTAACCCCAGCGACAAATATAATAATATCACTATTTTTATGATGTTGCAAGTGTTTTTTTATATTCCCTGCGACTAAAATAATCCATTCATTGGCATAAAGTAAGCCAACATACGATACGTCTGCTGGCTTGCTTACTCCCCGAGCGGGGCTCGAACCTGCAACAACTCGGTTAACAGCCGAGTGCTCTACCATTGAGCTATCGAGGATTATCGGGTTGCATGTACCCTCAAAACTTCATACAGATTAATTAACGCTTTTGGTCAAGCCCTCAGACGATTAGTGACAGTCAGCTCCACATGTTGCCATGCTTCCACCTCTGCCCTATCTACCTCGTACT
>JAJQAD010000110.1 GCA_021204005.1 Clostridiales bacterium | reverse complement strand
GGAATATGACAGCTGTGCTGTCCGCACCCCGCGCGGCGAGTATGAGGCAAAAGTCACCTCCTACTCGATCAAATAGCGGGTCCTGAAAGTCTCGCCGCAGCTGGGAGAACAGGCTCATGCTTGCACTTACATAGATTCATATTCTTCCTCATCCAGAAGCTGGTCAAACATATCGATGGCAATCTCAAACTCTTCATCCGTCTCGATATTGTCGATAGCCGGGTTGCCCGCCGTATCCTCGGAATACCGGTAAAAATAGACATCCTCAGAACCGTCTGTGGGGCATACCGCAATATAATCCCGGCCGCCTGCTTCAAAGATTTTTAAAACCTGAAATGTCTCAGTTCCTCCGTCGTCGAGTTCTACGGTCAGGAACATCTCCTGGGGGTCGAGGATGTCGTTATCTGCATTGGCAGCGGTTGATTTCTTTTTGCTCATTTTTTGTCTCCCTTGCTGTTTTGATTTTGTGTAAAACTATTTTTGTTTTTCTTAGATTCGGTTTTGTAATCTGTTTCATGGAAGTTTATATTGTCAGTATAGAGGTTGATGAAAGGAAAGTCAAATATGATGAACAGGATAAATCTTCAGGTAATTATCCGGTACAGTTTGCACAGGATGAGTAAGATGTTTGGAAAGGATAGAATTAGGCAACTCTGTAGGGGCGGTTTTAGCTGAGACGAAATCCAGTGCTTACTAAGACTTAGACTCGAAGGCAATACTTCGAGTCTTAGTCGCAGTTAGCACTTAGTTCGGCGAAGCGTTGCCCCGGTTGCCTGATTCTATTTCCCTGAACATCTTACGCATCCGTCCTATAAACAACGACAAATCGTAACTTATAAAAAGTCATTGCCAATGATGGTTAAATATGTTATTATTCCACTGGATGAGAAGCGGACAACAGGCGGAAGTCCCTGACTACCGCTTCTATTATTTTACAGAAAAGGAGTATTTCCCATTATGATCTTCAATAACGAGACCCAGGAATTGCTCACTATGGTTCGGGAATTTGTAGACAAAGAGATAATCCCGACTGTAGGGGATTATGAGCGCAACAATGAATTCCCGGAAAAGCTGCTGAATATGGCCTGTGATATGGGGTTGAACCAGCTTTGTATTCCCACTGAATACGGCGGGCCGGGGCTTACCAATGTAGAGAGCTGTGCCATTGCGGAGGAGATTGCCCGCGGCGATATCGGCATTGCTACCACACTGATTGCCAACTCCCTGGCTTCCTACCCGGTACTGGTTGCGGGTAATGATGCACAGAAAAAACTGTGGTTTGACACGATTAAAGAAAAAAAATATGCCGCTTTCTGTCTGACAGAGCCGAATGCCGGTTCCGATGCGGGAAGTGTTCAGACGACAGCCGTAGAGGATGGCGATGAGTATGTCATCAACGGCACCAAGTCGTTTATCTCCAATGGTCCGATTGCCGGCATTTATACCATTCTGGCTTCCACCAAGAAGTCTGCCGGCGTCATGGGACTTTCCGCATTTATTGTGGAGCGTGACCGTCCGGGTGTTTCCATCGGCAAGGAAGAGGATAAGATGGGCATGCGCTTAAGCTGCACCAGTGAGGTTATTTTTGACAATGTGCGTATTCCGAAGGACCATCTGCTCGGCAGAAAGAACCGCGGATTTAAGTATATTCTGGATACGCTGGATCACTCCCGTCCGGGTGTCGGCGCGTTCGGCGTCGGCATCGCGCAGCGTGCGGTGGAGGAAGCGACCAGATATGCCAAGCAGCGTGTACAGTTCGGCCAGCCGGTAGCAAATTTCCAGATGGTGGAGGAAATGCTGGCGAATATGGAAATCCGGGCGCAGTCAGCGCGTCAGATGTATCTGCACACGGCAGAGCGGATTGATGCGGGTCTTTCGTTTACGATGGAGGCTGCGATCGCCAAGACCGCAGGTACCGACGCGGGCATGCAGAACGCCATCGACGGCGTTCAGGTGATGGGCGGCTACGGTTACATGAGAGAGTACCCGATGGAGAAACTGATGCGTGACGCGAAGATTCTTCAGATTTACGAGGGCACCAACCAGATCCAGCGCACGGTCATTGCCGGTCAGGTGAAGAAAAAATACGGTGCGAAGACTGCAAAGAGTTCGGCCCCGTCTGCTCCTGCCACCCCGGTGAAAAAAGAGGCGCCCGCGAAGACGGCTGTTACCCCGACACCCGCAGCAAAGACTGAGGAGAATAAAAACGCGTTAAATCTGCTGGTATGCATCAAGCAGGTTCCCGATACGACACAGATTAAGATCGATCCCGTAAAGCACACATTGATCCGGGAGGGCGTTCCCGCCATCGTCAGCACGTTTGACACGTTTGCCCTGGAGACCGCTCTTCGCCTGAAAGATAAGACCGGCGGCAAGGTTACGGTCATCACCATGGGTATTCCGAAGGCGGAGGATGCTCTTCGTGAGTGTCTGGCGGCAGGAGCTGATGAAGCATGGCTCATTACTGACAGAGTCTTCGGCGGATCGGATACGCTGGCTACCTCTAAGATCCTGTCTACGGCGATTACTTATCTGGAGGAACAGACCGGAAAGCCGTTTGACATTATCTTCTGCGGAAAACAGGCGATCGACGGTGATACCGGTCAGGTAGGCCCCGAGATTTCGCAGCATCTGAACAGGGCGCTTGTTTCCTACGCCGTGGAAGTGACGCTGCAGGATGACGGCACGTTGAAGTGCAAGCGCGAGAGCGACGAGGGATATGATTATTTTGCGGTTTCCACCGGCTGTGTGATCACGATCAACAAGACCAGTTATGATCTGCGGTACCCCAGCTTTACGACGAAGCGTTTTGCACGCACTGCCGAGATCGGACAGCTGACGTCGGAACAGGTGGTTGTTGCCCCCGAGGAGCGCGGTCTGAACGGTTCTCCTACCAGAGTGTTGAAGACCTATACGCCCCGCCATGAGAAGAACGGCATGAAGATCGAGAACCTGGACGGCAAAGCTGCGGCTGAGAAGCTGACAGGTCTGTTATCCGATGCCGGGTTGCTATAATACAGGAGGTGCGACGCAATGGAAAATAAAAATATCTGGGTATATATAGAGACTGAAAACGGCATCGCGAAGAATGTGGGTTACGAGCTTCTGGCTCCCGGCCGCGCGATGGCGGATAAGCTTGAGGCGCAGCTGGTTGCTGTGATCCTCGGGAAAGATGCGGCGGATGTCGCCGCGCAGGCGATCGCCTACGGCGCGGATCAGGCGATTCTGGTCGAGGGCGACGAGTACGATACTTACAATACGGATATCCAGTCCTACGCTATGGAGGCGCTGGTGAGAAAATACATGCCGTTTATCGTCCTCTTTGGCGCGACCAACAACGGACGTGATGTGGCACCCCGTGTGGCCTGCGCGCTGCACACAGGTCTGACCGCGGACTGCACCGGACTGGACATTGATGAGAATGGCCTTCTGGCTTCCACGCGTCCGGCATTTGGAGGCAATCTGATGGCTACGATTTCCTGTCCAGATCACCGGCCGCAGATGTCGACCGTGCGTCCCGGTGTGTTTAAGAAACCGGCTGCGGATGAGAGCAGAACCGGCGGGATCATCCGCGAGGATATCCATATGGATCCCGCGAATGTCCGCGTGCATCTGTTGGAGAGAGTAAAAGAGGTGGCGGAGGCTGTCCATCTGGAGGAGGCGGAGATCATCGTTTCCGGCGGACGCGGCCTTGGAAATCCCGAGAACTTCTCCCTGATCCGCGACCTGGCTGATGCTATGGGCGGCGTTGTCGGTGCTTCCCGTGCAGCAGTGGATGCCGGCTGGATTCCGCATGCGCATCAGGTTGGCCAGACCGGCAAGACCGTGGCGCCGAAGATTTATGTGGCTGTCGGCATTTCCGGCGCGATTCAGCACCTGGCCGGTATGAGCGGGTCAGATACGATTATCGCGATCAATAAAGATCCGGATGCACCCATCTTTTCTGTGGCGGATTACGGAATTGTGGGGAATCTGTTCGAGGTCGTGCCCGCGCTTACGGAAGCGATAAGAGCAAAGAAAGCGTAACCACAGAAACAGCGTTTAGCAGACTGTTTTATTCGAACTGACAGATCCGTCACAATAGCCTTTTCCGTAATTTTTGCAAGAGGCTATTGACGAGGTATTTCAAATCCATTATACTTTGACTGTCAAAGTATTTGGCATAAATTAAAATTTATAGAAGGATAAGGAGACACATTATGCTTGAGAAAATGAAAGAACTGATTGCAGACCGTTTATCAATCGACGAGGACAAAATTACTCTGGAAGCTCGTTTCAATGAGGATCTGGATGCGGATTCCCTTGATCTGTTTGATCTTGTTATGGCTCTCGAGGAGGAGTATGACATTGAGATCCCCACAGAGGAGCTTGAGACTCTGACAACTGTTGGTTCTATCATTGATTACTTAAAGGCGCACGGCGTAGAAGAGTAAGAACCGGTATATCAGAATAAGAGGAGATTTTAACAGAATATGAAAAAAATAGCGTTTATTTTTCCCAGTCAGGGGTCGCAGTACATTGGCATGGGAAAAGATTTTTATGAAAATTTTGCCTGTGCAAAAGAAGTGATCGACCTTGCCGGGAAAGTAAGCGGTATGGATATGAATGCTCTTCTTTTTGAGGAGAACGATCAGATTAATATCACAAAATACACGCAGATTGCAATGCTCGCGGATGAGCTTGCAATTTTGCGTGCTGTGGAGGAAAAAGGATTTCACTCCGCAGTCAACGCCGGCCTGAGCCTTGGCGAGTATGCCGCGCTGGTTGCGTCCGGGGTGATGACGGAGGAGGATGCGTTCCGCGTCGTCGTCAAGAGAGGCGCTTATATGCAGGAGGCTGTTCCCACCGGCGGAGCCATGACGGCCATCATCGGGCTGGACAACGAGACAATCGAGAAAGTATGCGCCGAGAAAGAGGGCATTGTATCGGTTGCCAATTATAACTGCCCCGGGCAGACTGTGATCACCGGCGAGGAGAATGCGGTAGCACGGGCAGCTGCGGCGTTAAAAGAGGCTGGAGCCAGAAGGTGCATGCCGCTCAATGTCAGCGGACCGTTCCATTCCGCTATGCTGGAGGGAGCGGGAGAGAAGCTTGCAAAAGAGCTTGAGAGCGTGGAAATCCACGATATTGCCACACCATATATCACCAATGTCACAGCGGATTATGTGACGGATACAGACCAGGTGAAAGATCTGTTAAAGCGGCAGATTTCTTCTTCTGTGCGCTGGCAGCAGAGCGTAGAGCGGATGATCGCAGACGGTGTGGAAGTTTTTGTTGAGATAGGACCAAAGAAATCCCTGACAGGATTTATAAAGAAAATAGATAAGACGATTCCGGTTTATCATGTGGATACGGTGGCTGATCTGGATGCACTGTGTGAAGCGCTGGAGGTATAACATACAATTATATTCTGATTTCGTCATGATATAATTCGTCCTCTGTCAGATCATGTTTATGAGACCGGAGTTATCAGGCGAACAGAGAGAACAGGAACAGAAAGAGAATGGAGGAGCTATGGGTAATTTATTAGAGAACAAAATTGCACTGGTGACCGGAGCAGGTACCGGTATCGGAAGAAGGATTGCAATCACACTGGCGAGTGAGGGTGCATATGTGATAGTCAATTACATTGAACCAGTGAAAGAGAGTGCAGAGGAAGTTGTAAAAACGATTCAGGACGCAGGCGGTCAGGCGGAAGCTTATGCATGCTGGGTGAATGATTTTGCCGCAGTGGAGGAGATGATCAAGACCCTCGTGAAAAAGCTGGGACGCATTGACATTCTGGTAAACAACGCGGGAATTACCCGTGACGATCTTCTGATGCGGATGTCCGAACAGGCGTTCGACGCGGTAATCGATACTAACTTAAAGGGCAGTTTCAACACGATGCGCCACATTGCGCGTCCTATGCTGAAGCAGAGGGGCGGTTCCATTATCAACATTTCATCCGTGTCCGGCATGATCGGAAACCCGGGACAGATGAACTATTGTGCTTCCAAGGCCGGCGTCATCGGCATGACGAAATCAATGGCGCGCGAGCTTGCCAGCAGAAATATCCGTGTCAACGCTGTGGCACCCGGATTTATCGATACCGATATGACAAAGGCGATGACGGATTCCGCAAAAGAGGCGGGGGTTGCACAGGTTCCGCTCGGAAGAATGGGACAGCCGCAGGATATCGCAAATGCGGTGGCATTCCTTGCGTCCGACAAAGCGTCCTATATCACGGGACATGTGCTCTGTGTGGACGGCGGAATGGCCATGTAAAAAAGAAAAAGGAGAAATTATATGAGACGTGTTGTTGTAACCGGTATGGGGGCGATCACTCCCATTGGTTTAAATGTAGACGAATACTGGAACGGCATTAAAGAAGGCAAGCTTGGCTTCGGTGAGATTACCGCCTTTGACACCACAGATTACAAGGTGAAAGTAGCCGCGGAGGTAAAGGGATTTAAAGCCGCCGATTATATGGATCGCAAAGACGCAAAGCGGATGGAAGCTTTCGCTCAGTATGCGGTGGCAGCGACACAGGAGGCATTCGCTCAGTCGGGCATTGATATGGAAAAGGAAGATCCTTACCGTGTGGGATGCTGTGTCGGTTCCGGCGTCGGCTCTCTTCAGTCGATTGAGAGAGAGTATAAAAAATTGCTGGACAAGGGACCGTCCAGGGTACATCTTCTTCTGGTTCCCCAGATGATCACCAATATGGCGGCCGGTAATATCACAATTCAATTCGGAATTAAGGGCAAGAGCATCAATATCGCGACGGCCTGTGCTACCGGTACGCACAATATCGGCGAGGCTTTCCGTACGATTCAGCACGGTGAGTGCGATGTTATGGTGGCCGGAGGCACAGAGGATGCAATCACCCCAATCAGTGTGGCGGGATTTACATCTCTGACAGCTCTCTCCACGACGAATAACCCGGAGCGATGCTCCATTCCTTTTGATAAAGATCGCGATGGTTTTGTCATCGGCGCAGGCGCCGGTATTGTCATTCTGGAAGAACTGGAGCACGCGAAAGCACGCGGAGCAAACATTCTTGCAGAAGTGGTCGGTTACGGCGCGACCAGCGACGCTTATCACATCACATCTCCGGCGGAAGACGGCGCGGGTGCGACGCACGCGATGCTCTTTGCAATGGAGGATGCCGGTGTGAAGCCGGAGCAGGTTTCTTATATTAATGCGCATGGTACCAGCACGCACCACAATGATCTCTTTGAGACCCGTGCGATTAAGTCCGCTTTTGGCGACCATGCATATAATTTAAAGATTAATTCCACAAAGTCTATGATCGGTCATCTGCTTGGCGGCGCCGGGGCAGTAGAGTTTGTTGCTATGGTACTGCAGATGAATCATAACTACATTCACCAGACGGTAGGTCTGGAGGAGCCGGGCGAGGAGCTTGATTTGAATTACGTGCAGGGACACGGTGTGGAAGCGGAGATCGAGTACGCGATGT
Source organism: Clostridiales bacterium (assembly GCA_021204005.1). Lineage (GTDB taxonomy): Bacteria > Bacillota > Clostridia > Lachnospirales > Lachnospiraceae > Eubacterium_I. The sequence continues at coordinate 129 of JAJQAD010000110.1, read as the reverse complement.
CCAATTCCCTTGCTTTCGGCGGACATAACGCCAGCATTTTGATTAAGAAGTACCATGAATAGAGGTAATTATTCAGGTCAGTACTTCGCACTTGCTGCGAAGTGCGTCTGATGACGTAAATTGAACAGG
>JAJQAD010000040.1 GCA_021204005.1 Clostridiales bacterium | reverse complement strand
GCCCAATATCATATCGATTTTATATGAATTAAAGTGTTATTTTATGTCAAATTCTCTAAATAGAATTGATGTGATAATGTGAAATAAAGTACAGCATGCGACAGTTTTGTCCTGCGGGTGTTTTTCGTGAGGTTGCGCATGCGTGAGAAGAATCATAAATCATTGATATGGAAAAATACTATGGAAAGGAAATCAGATATAACCATGAACGTATATTTTGATAACGCGGCAACGACAGCGATGAGTCAGGCGGCGCTGGACGCTATGATTCCCGCTCTGGAAGAGACCTGGGCCAATGCTTCCAGCCTGCACACACCGGGGCAGCTGGCAAAAGAAAAACTGGAGCAGGCGCGGGAGGACATCGCGGGATGCATCGGCGCTCTGCCTGGCGAGATTATTTTTACTTCCGGCGGGAGCGAGGCGGACAACCAGGCGATCATTTCCGCGGCGCGGTGGGGCGCGAAGCGCGGAAAAAAACACCTTGTCTCCACAACATTTGAGCATCATGCGGTATTGCATACGTTGCAGAAATTAGAAAGAGAAGGATTTGAGGTCACTTATCTGGATGTCCACGAGGACGGCATGGTTCGTCCGGACGAAGTGGAGGCGGCAATTCGGCCGGATACCTGCCTGGTGACGGTGATGTACGCCAACAATGAGATCGGCAGCATCCAGCCTGTCGCGGAGATCGGCGCCATCTGTAAGGAGAAAAAAGTTTATTTTCACACGGATGCGGTGCAGGCTGTGGGACATCTTGATATCAATGTGAAAGAGCAGAATATTGATATGCTTTCTCTGTCAGCGCATAAATTTCACGGACCGAAGGGAATCGGATGTCTCTATGCAAGGCGCGGCATCCTCCTCTCAAATATCATTGAGGGCGGCGCGCAGGAGAGAGGAAAGCGGGCCGGCACGGAGAATATTCCGGCAATTGTCGGAATGGCCGCCGCATTGAAAGATATTCTGACAAAGCGGGAAGAGAATGAGACCAGAATCACCGCGATGCGCGACCGGCTGATTGAGGGGATTTCTGAGATTCCCCATTCCCGGTTGAACGGGCATCCGACAAAGCGGCTCCCCGGTAATGTGAGCTTCTGTTTTGAGGGCATTGGGGGGCGAATCTCTGCTTCTGCTGCTAGATATGAAGGGCATTGCCACTTCCTCCGGTTCGGCCTGTACGTCGGGGTCGTTAGACCCATCCCATGTGCTTCTGGCGATCGGCCTGCCCCATGAGGTCGCCCATGGATCCCTGCGGCTGACGCTCTCGGAGTATAATACCATGGAAGAAGTCGAGTATGTGATCAAGGAACTGCCGGGTATTGTCGAATATCTGAGAAATATGTCCCCGGTGTGGGAGAAATTGGAGAAAGGAGAGACACAGCATGTTATATAGTGAAAAAGTGATGGATCATTTTCAGCATCCGAGAAATGTGGGAAAGATAGAGGACGCCGACGGTATCGGCGAGGTGGGTAACGCAAAGTGCGGCGACATCATGAAGATGTATTTAAAGATTGATGCGAATCAGGTCATCACCGACTGTAAATTCAATACTTTCGGCTGTGGTTCCGCCATTGCCACCAGTTCCATGGCGACCGAGCTGATCAAGGGGAAAAAAGTCAGTGAGGCGATGGAACTTTCCAACCGGGCGGTGGTCGAGGCGCTGGACGGTCTTCCGACGCATAAAATTCACTGCTCCGTCCTCGCGGAGGAGGCTGTGAAGGCCGCGGTAAAAGATTACTATGATAAAAACGGAATCGTGTACGACCCGGAGATGTTTAAACAGGTGGAGGATTGCGAGCACTGTCATTGAATAAAAACGGGATTTTATGAAAAAATGCGCATCCTCACGGAGTGTTTTTGTTTCATAGGAAAACCAATACTTTAGTACTTTACAAAAGCAAGGTCTTTCCTATGAAATAAAAACAGCTCCGCTTTTTATAATCAAAAATAATGATTCATCGGAAGAATAAAACCGGTTGAGGATTTAATTGTCCTCCGCATCTGTCTTCGCCATCGTATATACCTGGCGTTTCCGAGCCATCTCATCACTTTCCAGATACTCGTCATAGGTCGTGATTTTGTCAATGATGGAACCGTTCGGCATAAACTCGATGATGCGGTTTGCCGTGGTCTGAACGATCTGGTGGTCACGGGAAGCGAAGAGCAGCACGCCCGGGAACTTGATCAGACCGTTGTTCAGCGCGGTGATGGATTCCATATCCAGGTGGTCAGTTGGCTCATCCAGGATCAGTACATTGGAGGCTTCGATCATCATGCGGGAGAACAGTACGCGGACTTTTTCTCCGCCGGAGAGCACGCGCATTTTTTTCACGCCGTCCTCGCCGGGGAAAAGCATCCGTCCCAGAAATCCGCGTACATAGGTGGCGTCTTTGATTTCCGAGTACTGGGTCAGCCAGTCCACGATGATCAGGTCTGTGTCAAAGATGGCGGTGTTATCTTTGGGGAAGTAAGACTGGCTTGTGGTCACGCCCCACTTGTAGGAACCTGCGTCGGGCTCCATTTCTCCGGTGATAATTTTAAACAGGGTTGTTTTTGCCAGTTCGTTGCTGCCGACAAAAGCGATTTTATCCTCGCGGCCGACGATAAAGGAGACGTTGTCGAGAACCTTTACTCCGTCAATGGTTTTTGTGAGCCCTTCTACAGTGAGCACTTCATTTCCGATTTCCCTTGAGGGACGGAAGTCGATGTAAGGGTATTTCCGGCTGGAGGGTTTGATCTCGTCCAACTGGATTTTTTCCAGGGCTTTTTTCCGGGAGGTTGCCTGTTTGGATTTGGAAGCGTTGGCGGAGAAGCGGGAGATGAACTCCTGCAGCTCTTTTATTTTTTCCTCTTTTTTCTTGTTTGCTTCTTTCATCTGGCGGATCATCAGCTGGCTGGACTCGTACCAGAAATCATAGTTGCCGGCGTAGAGCTGAATCTTTGCATAGTCGATATCCGCGGTGTGGGTGCATACCTTATTTAAAAAGTAGCGGTCGTGGGAGACCACGATAACTGTATTTTCAAAATTGATCAGGAATTCCTCCAGCCAGGCGATGGCATCCAAGTCGAGGTTGTTCGTCGGCTCATCGAGGAGCAGAATATCCGGATTGCCGAAGAGAGCCTGCGCCAGCAGGACTTTTACTTTCAGAGCGCCCGGAAGATCGCTCATCATGGTGTAATGGTAATCCGTATCGACGCCGAGGCCGTTTAACAGCGTGGCGGCGTCGGACTCTGCGTTCCACCCGTCCATGTCCGCGAATTCAGCCTCAAGTTCGCTGGCTTTGATGCCGTCCTCGTCGGTGAAATCTTCTTTCATATAGATCGCGTCTTTTTCTTTCATGATGTCATACAGGCGCTGGTTGCCCATAATCACCGTGTCCAGAACCGGAAAGGCGTCGTACTTAAAATGATCCTGCTGGAGAAAAGAGAGCCTCTGGCCGGGGGTGATGGTCACGCTGCCGTTGGTCGGCTCCAGCTGTCCGTTTAAGATCTTTAAAAAAGTAGACTTGCCTGCGCCGTTGGCGCCGATCAGTCCGTAGCAGTTGCCCTCGGTGAATTTAATGTTCACATCTTCAAAGAGAGCTTTTTTTCCTATCCTTAATGTCACATTATTTGCACTTATCATAATAAACCTCGCATTTTCAACGATTTTTGCGGCCGGGTAAGCCGCTTCTTTGATTATACACAACGGAGATGGTTTTTCAAGGAAAATTTCAGGCAAGAGAGGATACTCTGATGCTGTATCCTGCAAAATATATTGTTTTAAAAAGAAAACCGCAAGTTTTTTTAAAATAAGTTGTTTTCTCGGTCTAAATAAGTTAAAATAAAAAAAGTCGGTTGCCTTATCAGACAACCCGGTCACGAAGTAAAAACAATTGAGGAGGAATGGATATGAAACGTTCTATGAAAACCATGGATGGCAACCATGCTGCGGCGCATGCTTCCTACGCATATTCCGATGTGGCGGCCATCTATCCGATCACCCCTTCATCCGTGATGGCGGAAGCTTCTGATGAATGGGCGACAGCGGGCAGGAAAAATATTTTCGGCCAGACTGTCAAGATCACAGAGATGCAGTCCGAGGCGGGTGCGGCAGGCGCCGTGCATGGTTCGCTGACGGCGGGTGCCCTGACGACTACTTATACGGCTTCCCAGGGTCTGCTTCTTATGATTCCGAACCTTTATAAAATAGCGGGTGAGCGGCTTCCAGGCGTGTTCAATGTATCGGCTCGTACGATTGCCAGCCATGCGCTCTGCATTTTCGGCGATCACTCTGACGTGTATGCATGTCGTCAGACCGGATGCGCGATGCTCTGTGAGTCCAGCGTGCAGGAAGTTATGGACCTGACTCCCGTGGCGCATTGCTCTGCGATCAAGGGCAGACTGCCGTTTATCAATTTCTTTGACGGTTTCCGTACCTCCCATGAAGTGCAGAAGATCGAGACCTGGGATTATGACGATCTGAAGGATATGGTTGATCTGGATGCAATCCAGGCGTTCCGCGACGGTGCGTTAAACCCGAATCATCCCTGCCAGCTTGGTTCCGCTCAGAACCCGGATATCTTCTTCCAGGCGAGAGAGGCGTGCAACGTTGCATATGAGGATATGCCGGCGGTTGTTCAGAGCTATATGGACAAGGTCAATGAAAAGATCGGCACGAATTATAAGCTGTTTAACTACTATGGCGCGGAGGATGCCGAGAAGGTCATCATCGCCATGGGTTCTGTCTGTGAGACCATTGACGAGACCATCGATTATCTGATGGCGCGCGGCGAGAAGGTCGGTCTGGTAAAAGTCCGTCTGTACCGTCCGTTCTGCGCTGATGCGCTGATTGACGCGATTCCCGATACCGTAAAACAGCTCTATGTTCTCGACAGAACAAAGGAGCCGGGCGCCATGGGTGAGCCTCTGTATCTGGATGTTGTCGCGGCGCTGAAGAATACAAAGTTTGACGCAGTTCCGATCTTTACCGGACGCTACGGCCTTGGTTCCAAGGACACCACCCCGGGACAGATTATCGCGGTTTACAACAATACGGATAAGAAGAAATTTACCATCGGCATCGTAGATGATGTGACGAACCTTTCCCTGACCGTGACCGAGAACCCGGTTACCACTCCGGAGACCACCATTAACTGCAAATTCTGGGGTCTGGGTGCGGACGGTACCGTAGGCGCAAACAAGAACTCCATCAAGATTATCGGCGATAACACAGATATGTACGCGCAGGCTTACTTCGATTATGATTCCAAGAAGTCCGGCGGTGTGACGATTTCCCATCTGCGTTTCGGTAAGGATCCGATTCGTTCCACCTACCTGATTTCCAAGGCGAACTTTGTGGCATGTCATTGTCCGGCATATATCCGCAAGTACAACATGGTACAGGATCTGGTTCCAGGCGGCACTTTCCTTTTAAACTGCTCCTGGGATGCAGATCAGTTGGAGAAGCATCTGCCGGGTCAGGTGAAGCGCTACATTGCGGAGAATGATATCCAGTTCTACACCATCGACGGCATCAAGATCGGTAAGGAGATTGGTCTGGGCGGAAGAATTAATACGGTTCTGCAGTCCGCGTTCTTTACCCTGTCGAAGGTTATTCCTGTTGAGGATGCGAACCGCCTGATGAAGGAAGCAGCAAAGGCTTCCTATGGCAAGAAAGGCGACAAAATCGTGCAGATGAACTATGACGCGATTGACGCCGGCGCGACTGCTTTTGTAAAGATTGATGTTCCGGCCAGCTGGAAGGATGCGGCGGACGAGGACATCACCGGCGCAGCGGCAACCGGCTCCCGTCAGGATGTCGTAGATTTTGTTAACAATATTCAGAAAAAAGTCAACGCACAGCAGGGCAACACACTTCCGGTATCCGCATTTACGGCTTACGAGACCGGCAACACTCCGTCCGGCGCGGCAGCCTATGAGAAGCGCGGCGTGGCGGTGGATATTCCGGTATGGAATGTGGACAAGTGTATCCAGTGCAACCAGTGCTCTTATGTCTGCCCGCACGCAGTCATCCGCCCGGTTGTGATGACTGATGAGGAGGCAGCGGCAGCTCCGTCCGGCATGACCTATAAGAATATGACCGGTATGCCGCAGTACAAGTTCGCGATGACCGTATCCGCTTATGATTGCACCGGCTGCGGTTCCTGCGTGAATGTCTGCCCGGACAAGGTACAGGCGATCACCATGCAGAACTTCGAAGCGAACGCAGGCACACAGGCTTACTACGATTACGGTCTGACCGTATCCGAGAAGCCGGATGTATTAGAAAAGTTCAAACAGTCCACGGTCAAGGGCTCCCAATTCAAACAGCCGCTGCTTGAGTTCTCGGGCGCATGCGCAGGCTGCGGAGAGACCCCTTACGCGAAGCTGATCACCCAGCTCTTCGGCGACCGGATGTATATTGCAAATGCGACAGGATGCTCCTCCATCTGGGGCAACTCCTCACCGTCCACACCTTACACCGTCAACGCGGCGGGCAAAGGGCCGGCGTGGTCTAACTCCCTCTTCGAGGATGCGGCGGAGTTTGGCTATGGTATGCTCTTGGCGAACAACGCGATCCGCGGCGGCTTAAAGGAGAAAGTTGAGGATCTGGCTCTTAATGCGAAGAAAGAAGATGTGAAAGCAGCGGCACAGGAGTATCTTGATACTTACAACTGCGGCGTGACCAACGGTCCGGCAACCGATAAGCTGGTTGCGGCTCTGGAGGCATGCGGATGCGAAAAGGCACAGGAGATCCTTCCGCAGAAAGACTTCCTCGCCAAGAAATCCCAGTGGGTATTCGGCGGCGACGGATGGGCCTATGATATCGGCTTCGGCGGTGTAGATCATGTGCTGGCTTCCGGCAAGGATATCAACATCATGGTATTTGACACTGAGGTGTACTCCAATACAGGCGGACAGTCCTCCAAGGCGACCCCGACCGGTGCGGTAGCGCAGTTTGCTGCAGGCGGTAAGGAGACGAAGAAGAAAGACCTGGCTTCCATCGCCATGAGTTACGGTTACGTCTATGTAGCGCAGATTGCCATGGGTGCTGATATGAACCAGTGTGTCAAAGCACTTACTGAGGCTGAGGCTTATCCGGGACCTTCCCTGATCATCGCTTACGCTCCGTGTATCAACCACGGCATTAAGATCGGCATGAGCAAGGCACAGACCGAGGAGAAGAATGCGGTAGCGGTTGGCTACTGGCACAACTTCCGTTACAATCCGGCTCTGGCAGCTGAGGGCAAGAACGCGTTCAGCCTCGACAGCAAGGCTCCGAGCGGAGATTACAAGGCATTCTTGAATGGCGAGGTTCGCTACAATGCGCTGGCACGCCTGGATGCAGAGAAAGCGGAGAAGTTCTTCGACAAGTCCGAGCAGGATGCAAAAGAGCGGTATGCGTACCTGAATAAGCTGATCAAGCTTTACGGTGCGGAAGAGTAAAACTTTGATGAGACTACTGTAGAAGATAGCAGTTGTTGAGAGGCTGTTGCACAAAACATATTGTGCGGCAGCTTCTTTTTTTTGAGGAATAAGCGGAGTGTGATCTTTGTTAATGGAAAATGAATAAGATAGAATGCGCCCTGGTGCATTCTCGCGCCGAGCGCGGTCGCATTAGCGACATGTTTCCAAACGCGCGAGTG
>JAJQAD010000134.1 GCA_021204005.1 Clostridiales bacterium | reverse complement strand
TACCGTCTTGAAAAGCGGATGGAAAAGGGATATAATTTACAACTGTTATGATATTGACTGAGACATACAATGAAGAGAAGAGGTAAAAAATGACGTATCAGGTAATCCTTCCGGTATTGATCGCCTTTGCGATCACAGCAATCCTCGGTCCTGTTTTAATCCCGGTGCTGAGAAGATTAAAAGTGGGAAATACAGAGCGGGAAGAATTAGAGTCCCATCAGAAAAAGAACGGCACGCCGACCATGGGCGGCATTATGATACTGATAGCAATTGTGGTTACGTCTCTGTTTTACGTGAAAGAATATCCTTTGATCGTGCCTATTCTTTTTGTCACGGTGGGCTTTGGTATCATCGGTTTCCTGGATGATTATTTAAAAGTAGTGCTGCGGCGTTCGGATGGCCTTCTGCCGAAGCAGAAGATGCTTCTGGAGATTGTGGTGACAGCAGTGTTTGCCTTTTATCTGGTGCGCCATGAGGTGTCGCTGTCCATGCTGATCCCGTTCTCAGGAGGAAAGTATCTTTCGCTGTCATGGCTTGCCATACCGGTGTTGTTCCTGGCTGTAATCGGCACGGTAAACGGGGTGAATTTTACGGATGGGCTGGACGGACTCGCCTCCAGCGTGACCATTCTGGTGGCCACTTTCTTTTCCGTGGTAGCCGTGGGAAATTCCTGCGGGATTGCGCCAATCACCTGTGCGGTCATTGGTGCGCTTTTGGGATTTCTGCTGTTTAATGTCTATCCTGCCAGCGTTTTTATGGGAGATACAGGTTCCCTGGCGCTGGGAGGGTTTGTGGCGGCAACCGCTTATATGCTGCAGATGCCGATTTTTATACTGATTGTCGGTCTGATTTACTGGGTGGAGATTCTGTCGGTTATGATTCAGGTCACCTATTTTAAACGGACCGGGGGAAAGCGTTTCTTTAAAATGGCTCCGATCCACCATCATTTTGAACTGTGCGGATGGTCGGAGACGAGAGTGGTGGCTGTTTTTTCCATTATCACAGCATTGCTCTGCCTGGTGGCATTTCTGGGGCTCTGAATGAGCGACGTATAAGATAAATTCGGGTAATTACAGGAGGACACTATGGATTTTTCAGGAAAAAAAATTCTGGTATTTGGAACGGGAATCAGCGGAATTGCCGCTGCAAAATTATTGCTGAACCGGCAGGCGGAGGTAATTCTGTTTGACGGGAATCAGGATCTGGATCGCGAACGGGTTCTGGAAGAGTTCCCGTCCGCGTCTGATTTGAAGTTATATACGGGAGAACTGCCGGCGGAGGCTGCGGCAGCGCTGGAACTTGTGGTTTTAAGCCCCGGCGTACCCACGGATCTTCCTCTGGTGTGCGGGTTCCGGGAAGCAGGCATTCCCATCTGGGGTGAGGTGGAGCTTGCATACCGCTGTTCGAAGGGAAAAGTTCTGGCGGTCACCGGCACCAACGGAAAGACGACGACGACTTCTCTCCTGGGAGAGATTATGAAGAATTATTACGGCAGCGTGAAGGTGGTCGGCAATATCGGCATTCCCTACACCAGTGTGGCGGATGATACGACAGATGAGACCGTTACGGTGGCGGAGATCAGCAGCTTTCAGCTTGAGACTGTAGATTCGTTCTGTCCGCAGGTTTCGGCGGTGCTGAACATTACGCCGGACCATTTGAACCGTCATCACACGATGGAAAATTATATCGCGGCAAAGCTTGCCATCGCGAAAAATCAGACGGAAGATCAGGTCTGTGTGTTAAATTACGAGGATGAGATTCTGCGGGAGAGGGCGGGTGAGATCCGTGCCCGCGTTGTGTATTTCAGCAGTCTGCAAAAGCTGGATGAGGGCTTATACCTGGATGGCAGTCAGATTGTCTGTGCTATGGGCGGGAAGACGGAGCCAGTCATTTCTACCGACGATTTAAATATTCTCGGCAGACATAATTATGAAAATGTAATGGCCGCCGTGGCGATGGCGCTCAGTGTCGGCGTGCCGATGGAGAAAATCCGGGAGACTTTGCGGACATTCCAGGCAGTGGAGCACCGGATTGAGTATGTGGCGGAAAAACGCGGCGTGCGTTTTTATAACGATTCCAAGGGTACCAATCCGGATGCGGCGATCAAGGGAATCCAGGCTATGGATCGCCCTACCTGTCTGATCGGCGGCGGCTATGACAAGAATTCCACGTATAAAGAGTGGATTGAAAGCTTTGACGGCAAGGTGAAGCTGCTGGTTCTCATCGGACAGACCAGAGAGAAAATTGCCGGGGAAGCGCGGGATTGCGGATTTACGGATTACGTGTTTGCAGACAGTCTGCAGGAAGCGGTGGATCTCTGCTACGAGAAAGCAGAGGCCGGCGACGCAGTTTTACTTTCACCTGCCTGTGCAAGCTGGGGCATGTTCCCGAATTATGAAGTCAGAGGAAAAATGTTTAAGGAAATGGTTCACGCGCTGGAAGAGTGATTGTCGATAAGAATTCGGAGGAGAGGAATTGCTGATGTGTATGCCCGGGAGGTGCAGCTGTCGATGAGCGGTCGCCGTAAGAAAGAGAAACAAAAAAAATTTTTTGATTACAGCCTGCTGTTTCTGATTATCTTTCTGCTTGGTTTCGGACTGGTGATGCTTTACAGTGTCAGCGCGTACGAGGCACAGAGTGAATTTGGCGACGCAACTTATTATCTCCGGCATCAGATGAGAAATATTCTCATCGGGCTGGTGTTTATGGCGATTACTACTGTAATTCCTTATCAGTGGTGGAAAAAACTCTGGGTCAGTCGCGGCGTTTATGCGATATCTTTCCTGCTGTGCCTGGCGGTTATCGTGGTGGGGAGTGATGCCAACGGTTCCCAGAGGTGGCTGGAGATCGGACCGATTTCGTTCCAGCCTTCTGAGATCGCAAAGGTGGCAGTGATCATTTACCTGGCGGCAGTGTTAAGCAGGATGCCGAAACAGATTAAGGATTTTAAAACGATTTTAAAAATACTGATACGCGTGGCGCCGATTATCGCGGCGATTGCGGTCAGTAACCTGAGTACAGCAATTATTGTCGCCGGCATCTGTGTCCTTATGATGTTTGTGGCGAGTCCGAAATACTCGCATTTTCTTGTGCTGGGAATTCTGGTGGTGGCGATGGGAGCAATTTTTATTCTGACACAGTCCTACCGGAGCAACCGTATCATGGCGTGGCTGCATCCGGAAGATTATCCGGATCAGTCGTACCAGACTCTCCAGGGACTTTACGCCATCGGGTCCGGCGGATTGTTCGGAAAAGGACTGGGCTCCAGTATCCAGAAGCTGGGCTATGTGCCGGAGGCGCAGAACGATTTTATTTTTTCGATTATCTGCGAGGAACTTGGACTTTTCGGCGCGATCTGTGTGATCCTGCTGTTTGTTTTGCTGATCTGGCGTTTTATGGTGATCGCAAACAATGCGGCCGATCTTTTCGGATCTATGCTTGTGGTGGGGGTGTTATCGCATATTTCGCTTCAGGTCATTCTGAATCTGGCGGTGGTAACAAATTCCATGCCGAATACGGGCGTAATCCTGCCGTTTATCAGCTACGGCGGATCCTCCATGATTATATTGCTGGCGGAGATGGGGCTGGTTCTGTCTGTGTCCAGGGGAATCCGTCTGGATTCCGATTATCCGACGCAGTGAGAGAGGACATGGCTGCGCCAGACAGGAGATGAGTGATAATAAAAGAACGAGTCATGCGAAAAAAAGGGAAAAAACAGAGACGCCGCCGGGTTCTCTCTACGGTACTTCCGGTTCTCGTCCTGGTCATTGCCCTGGCCGTGATCATGGTCTGGAAAGTATTTGTGGTGAAGGAAGTGGAAGTGACGGGCAATGAGATTTACTCAGATGAGCAGATTGAGACCTGGGCGCTGAATGATGAATATTCCTGGAACTCCCTGTATGTGGTTCTGAAGAGCAAATTTCAGAAGCAGGATGAGATTCCGTTTGTCGATTCAATCCATATTACATTGAAATCTCCGTCAGCCCTGGAGATAGAGGTGACGGAAAAAAGTATTCTCGGCTACGTATATATCCCTTCTCTGGGACAGAATGCGTATTTTGATCAGGATGGTTTTGTGGTGGAGCTGTCTACCAATGTGATCGAAAATACGATGAAAATTGTTGGTCTGGATGTGCAGGAGGCGACTCTGTACGAAAAACTGGATCTGGAGGACAGCAGAATTTTAAAGACACTGCTGACGTTGACGCAGCTTCTGACAAAATATGAGCGTGTGCCGGAGAATATCTATGTACAGGACAGTGATATTTTGCTTAGCTACGGTTCTATTCAGATAGATCTGGGTGCCGGTGAGTATTTAAATGAAAAGATCCGGCGCATGGATCAGATTTTCCCTCAGATCGAGGGACAGACGGGGACACTGCATCTCGATATATGGAGTGATTCGGATACCGACGTTTATTTTAAGCAAAATGAGCTGACAGATATTCCCGTAGATCAGCAGACGGTTCCGGAAGAATGACTTCGTGAAAAAATTGAGAAAAATTTTACAAAAAGCGGTTGATTATTTACACAAAAAAATATATGATAATAACAAGGTCTGAAAATTGTGATTAAATTGAATATAAAAATCTAAGAAAATATACGCGAACGTATGATATATAAGGAGGAACTGTCGTGGTCGAGATTATGTCTATAGGGGCTGAGTCCAACGCAAAAATTATCGTAGTGGGTATCGGAGGAGCCGGCAACAACGCCGTGAACCGTATGATAGATGAGAATATCGGGGGAGTTGAATTTATCGGGATTAACACTGATAAACAGGCGCTGACACTTTGCAAGGCGCCCACGCTGATTCAGATCGGAGAGAAGCTGACGAAAGGATTAGGCGCCGGTGCGCAGCCTGAGATCGGAGAGAAGGCAGCTGAGGAGAGTGAGGAGGAGCTTGGGAAAGCGCTGGAGGGCGCAGATATGGTGTTTGTCACCTGCGGTATGGGCGGCGGAACAGGCACAGGAGCGGCTCCGGTAGTCGCACGTATTTCCAAGAGCATGGGTATTCTCACGGTAGGCGTTGTGACGAAGCCGTTTAAGTTCGAAGCAAAGAAGCGCATGACCAATGCGCTGCTCGGTATTGATAATCTGAAGGACAATGTCGACACACTGATTGTAATCCCCAACGATAAATTGCTTGAGATCGTAGACAGAAGAACCACGATGCCGGATGCGTTGAAGAAAGCAGATGAGGTGCTGCAGCAGGCTGTACAGGGCATCACAGACCTGATCAATCTCCCGGCGCTGATCAACCTGGATTTTGCGGATGTACAGACCGTCATGAAAGACAAGGGTATGGCTCATATCGGTATCGGCGCAGCCAGCGGAGACGACAAGGCGCTGGAGGCAGTGAAGATGGCTGTATCCAGTCCGCTGCTTGAGACTACCATCACAGGCGCATCCCATGTCATCATCAATATCTCCGGTGATATCTCCCTGATGGATGCCAATGACGCGGCAAGTTATGTGCAGGATCTGACCGGTGAGGAGGCTAATATTATATTCGGTGCGAAGTATGACGAGTCTGTTCAGGATGCGGCGACGATCACGGTCATCGCTACCGGTCTGGAGGCACCGGCGGAGTCGCCGAGCGTGATGTCCGGACTTGGATCCAGATTCGGCGCCAGCTCATCTTCCATGAATCTTTCCAGGACAGCTTCTGCACCCAGTAAGACATCGGTTGCACCCCAGCAGCCTGTGCAGAATATCAATTCAGTACAGAGACCGAAGAATCCGACGCCTTCCGTTGCGCAGAAAGACATCAAGATTCCGGATTTTCTGAAGTCCACAAGAAGATAAGATATTTATTTTGAATAATAGCAGATCACCCCGCGATTTTGACGAAAAAATCGCGGGGTTTTTTCTATGATAAGGGCAGGGAGGTGAGGCATGATATATGAATGGTACATAGATGTATTTTTCCTGAATAATTTTCTGATGGATGCGGCGGCTCTGATCCTTGCGGCTGTCTGCTGCAGCCGGAACGCATCGCCCCGGCGTATATTTTTTGCATCTGCGGCGGCCTCTGCGGCGAGTATTTTACTTCTGCTCTCGCTGCCGGCCTGGCTGTGGTATGTGCTGGCAGTACATATGGCGCTAAATCCGCTGATGACACTCCTGGCTTTTTCTCCGAAGTGCTGGAAAGATTTTCTCTCCCAGCTGCTGTCGGTTTATCTGCTGCTGCTGGTGGCCGGAGGCGTGCAGGAAAGCCTGCGGCTGCAGATGAAGCTGGATTCAGCAGGAGTGATTCTGTTTAGCGGCATTTTTGCGATGGCACTGTTTGTATTGTGGCAGATCAGACGGCGTGTGACAGGATGGGTCTGTGCAGTTGATCTGTGGTTTCGTGGGCAGCGGGTTCCTGTGAAAGCTTACTGTGATTCAGGAAATCTCCTGAGGTATCCGAAAACGGGGCAGCCGGTCAGTATTGTCAGCAGGGAAGCTTTACCGGACGGTTGGCTGCGCAGTCCGGGGGCAGCGGACAGTGTAGATTGCAGAACCGTTGGGACTGACGAAGCCTGCGTAGAAATCATAGTGTTGGATAAGATGGATGTTTATCTGAAAGGTACGGTCAGAGAGATTTTGGCACCTCCGGTTGGCCTTCACAGCGGAAGTCTGATGAAGGCAGTCGATGTGCAGATGCTTTTAAATGTGGCAATCTTTGGTTAAGGGAGAGAATAGTTTATGTATTTAAAGGTTTCAGTACCCGGAAGATTTCAGTTCAAATTGATACCAACGATACAGAATCTGCTTTTTTTAAAGTCAAATGAGATACATTATATCGGAGGGACGGATGTGCTGCCTCCTCCGCTGAAAACAGAGGAGGAGAGCGACTGTATTTCCATGCTTGGATCCGCGGATGGGGTAAAAGCGCGGTCGACTCTGATTGAGCATAATCTGCGCCTGGTGGTTTATATCGCAAAGAAGTTTGATAATACGGGAATCGGTGTGGAGGATCTGATTTCCATTGGAACGATCGGCCTGATCAAGGCGATCAATACATACAATCCGACCAAAAAAATTAAGCTGGCCACCTATGCGTCGCGCTGCATCGAGAATGAGATCCTGATGTATCTGCGCAGAACGAGCAGAATGAAGCTGGAGGTATCCTTTGATGAACCTCTGAATGTTGACTGGGATGGGAATGAGCTGCTGCTCTCGGATATTCTGGGGACGGAGGAGGATGTCATTTACAAAGATATGGAAATGGAGGTGGAGAAAAAGCTTCTCAAGCGCGCAATCGGTAAGCTGTCGGCCCGGGAGCGCAGAATTATTGAGCTCCGCTATGGAATGGCTACTGTGAATGGGAAAGAATATACGCAGAAAGAGGTTGCAGATCTGATGGGGATTTCACAGTCCTATATTTCCCGCCTGGAAAAAAAGATTATGAAGCGTCTGAAAAAAGAAATTATGAAATACGAGTAAATGAGTTAAATGTTTTACAATTATGTTAAAATTCTGTGAGAAAGGTTGATGATTGAAAAAAATCGGCTATTATAAGATAAAAGCGTTTCCGGCGGACAGTCAACGGAAAGGGTTTATCGGCAGAGTTGACTGTCTGCGTACGTTATATGCGCAGGGGTGCGTAAGGAATATGACAGCTTTGCTGTCCGCACCCCGCGCGGCGAGTATGAGGCAAAA
>JAJQAD010000137.1 GCA_021204005.1 Clostridiales bacterium | reverse complement strand
GATATCCATACCCTTGTAAACCTGCATCGAATCCGCGGAAATCACGGCTCCATTGATTGCTTTTGCAAGACGGATGGATAAATCCGTTTTTCCCACGGCGGTGGGACCTGTCAAAATAACTAAAGGTTTTTGCTCAGGCTTGAGCCGGACTTCATTCTGTGTATTATTTTTCATGTTGTTACTTTCTTTCATAAAGATAAAAAATTATATTGCCGGCTTCCTGTAATTGTTATGTTCCCATCAGAATAAAATCTTTTCTGCTACACAATCCGCTTGAATTTTTTTCAATCTCATACTTTGTCATAGAGACAATAACCGGTCTTCCATGCGGGCAAAAATAAGGATTCTCAAGCTTCAGCAAATCGTCGATCAGCTGCTTAGCTTCCGCGCGGGACAGTCGGTTATTTCCCGTCACGGCAGCTTTGCAGGACATGCCGGCAATTTTCTCCAGGACCATTTCCGGCGTATCCTTTTCTGAGACAGAGCTCAGGTCATCGATCAGTTCCAGCAGCAGATTCCGGGCGTTCAGACCATAGAGGTCGGCCGGTACCGCGCTGACCGTGTACTCTTTCCCGCCGAAAGGCTCAATGACAAATCCGAGTTTTTCAAATTCTGCTTTGTATTTTTTTAAAAGCATTTCCTCCTGCATGGACAGCGAAAGGAGAATCGGCGGACTGATCATCTGGGAAGTAAACTCTTTTTCACGATAACGCCGCATCATCTGCTCAAACAGAATTTTTTCGTGAGCCGCATGCTGGTCGATCATATAAAAATGATCCTGAAATTCCACAAGCCAGTAAGTGTCAAACAGCTGGCCGATGATGCGGTGCTTCGGTTTTGCTTCCTCGGAGAGCAGGCGGGTCTCCGGGAGATCATAGTCCGCCAGGGACTGCTGTACCGGCTGTGCCGGCTTTGCAGACCCATGGTTTTGTGACGACTGATGCTGCTGATCTGATTCGTAGCGCTGGCCATCTTTTTCACAATGTTGCTTTGGCTGCAGCTGTTGCGAAGATTCCAAGCCTGCAGAATTTTCTCCGCCAGCCGGCTGTCTTTTAGAAGCCGTATCACTCGAATTTTTGTCTTGAGTCGGCGCTGCAGGATTTCCATACCGCAGCGGCTCTCTCACACTCTGACCGTTCGGATTCTCCCGCTGTATCGAAACTTCCGGCGTTTGCGCTTCCGATGTATGAAGGAAAGAGTCTGTTAAGTTCCTGCCGGTTTCCTTTTTTTCCTGCTCTTCCCTCATCTGTCTGAGACGATTCTTTTCAAACGGTTCGAGAATCTGATCCTTATCATACGTCGGCTTCGCATTCGTACGTTTTCCGGATTCCAGACCGACATCCGTGATCAGTTCCCGGTTTTTTAATGTGCTGTGAATCATGTTAAACAGGCTGCGGTACAGCTGTTCCCCATCTGAAAAACGCAGTTCCATCTTATTCGGGTGTACGTTGACATCTACTAGCTTCCCGTCGACGCTGATCAAGAGAACCGTAAACGGATATTTATGCTGCATCATATATCCGTGATAACCATCCTCAATGGCTTTTGCGATCAGTTTACTTTTGATATATCTCCCATTGATAAAATAACTCTCAAAATTGCGGTTTCCCCGGGAAACGACCGGTTTGCCGATGAAGCCGGATACCGAGAATCCCTCAAATTCACCGTTCACTTCCAGCAGATTTGCGGCGATATCCCGCCCGTAAATGTGGTAAATAATGTCCTTTAGACGAGAATTGCCGGACGTGTGGAGGCGAATCTGTCCGTTATTGATAAATTTAAACGAAATATCCGGGTGAGACAACGCAATCCGCTCCATCATGTCGCTGATATATCCTGCCTCAGTCTGGGAAGATTTCAAAAACTTTCTCCGGGCCGGCGTATTGTAAAACAGATTTTTCACGAGAAAAGTCGTGCCGTCGGGCGCCCCGGTTTCCTCCAGCAATATTTCCTTCCCGCCCTCGATCAGGTAACGGCAGCCCGTCAGGCTTTCCATCGTCTTCGTGATCAGCTCCACCTGCGAAACAGAAGCAATACTCGAGAGCGCCTCACCGCGGAATCCGAGAGAAGAAATTGTGACGAGGTCTTCTACGCGCCGAATTTTACTCGTGGAGTGACGGAAAAAAGCAATGGGAATCTGCTCTTTCTCAATACCGCATCCGTTATCCGTGATCCGGATCAGCGTGGTGCCGCCATCCCGAATCTCCACCGTGACAGCCGTGGCCCGCGCATCGATCGCGTTCTCCACCAGCTCTTTTACCACGGAGGCCGGCCGCTCCACCACCTCACCGGCGGCAATCTTATCTATGGTTTGTTCGTCGAGAAGTTCAATTCTAGGCATATTTATCTCCTGTTTTAGCTATAATATATCCAGGCCATCCTGAGCATCCGTCTCTACTAATTCAGCTTCCCTACCACCGGTTTCTGACCTTATTCTGCAGCTCATACAGTTTATTCATTGCGTCAAACGGTGTAATATGCGCCAGATCAATCTCCGACAGTTCCTTTATAATATCATCATCTTTCACTGTGTCAAACAGAGAAATCTGTGCCAGATCCACATCGTCCGGTTTGCGTCTCGTCGCAGTATCCGTCAGCGCTCCCACATCCAGATTGCGCGTGATATTGTTCAGGTTCGACTGTTCCAGCTCCTCACAGATCGCTTTTGCCCGGTCAATGACAATGTTCGGAAGGCCGGCCAGCTTGGCAACCTGGATGCCGTAGCTTTTATCCGCGCCGCCGGGAATGATTTTCCGCAGGAAGACAATATCGTCCCCCTTTTCCTTGACGGCGATGCAGTAATTATGTACATTGGAGAGCTTACCTTCCAATTCAGTCAGCTCATGATAATGCGTGGCGAACAACGTTTTTGCCCCCAGCACTTTCGGGTTGCTGATGTGCTCCACCACCGCCCAGGCGATTGCCAGGCCGTCGATGGTGCTGGTGCCGCGTCCGATCTCGTCCAAAATCAGGAGGCTGCTCCCCGTTGCGTTCCGCAGAATGTTTGCCACCTCCGTCATCTCCACCATAAAAGTACTCTGCCCGGAAGCCAGATCATTGGAGGCTCCGACCCTTGTAAAAATGCGGTCCACAATGCCGATATTCGCTTTCTCTGCCGGGACAAAGGAACCGATCTGCGCCATCAAGACAATCAGCGCATTCTGCCGCATGTAGGTGGATTTCCCCGCCATGTTCGGCCCGGTGATAATGGAAATGCGGTTATTTTTGCTGTCCAGAAATGTATCATTGGCGATGAACATATCATTATTCATCATACGCTCTACCACCGGGTGGCGGCCGTTTTTGATCTTCAGCACACCCTTCTCATTGATTTTCGGGCGGACATAATTATTGGCGGATGCAACTGTGGCCAGCGATGCGAAGACATCGATCGCAGCCACCGCCTTTGCCGTGGTCTGGATCCGTTCCACCTGCGCGGCAATCTCGCTGCGCACCTGGCAGAAGAGATCGTATTCCAGCGCAGTCAGCTTGTCCTCCGCGCCCAGGATCGTCTCCTCCAGCTCTTTTAGTTCCGGTGTGATATAGCGCTCCGCGTTGGTCAGCGTCTGTTTTCTCGTATAATAATCCGGAACCAGATCTTTAAACGAGTTCGTCACTTCCAGATAATACCCGAATACCTTATTGAAACGAATGCGAAGATTTTTGATGCCGGTCTTTTCCCGCTCTTCCTCTTCCACTTTCGCAAGCCAGGACTTTCCCTCCGTCTTTGCTTTCCTGAGGCGGTCAACCTCCGGATGGAAGCCGTCTTTGATCATGCCTCCCTCCCGGACAGAGATGGGCGGGTCATCCTCAATCGCCCGGTCAATCAGATCACAGATGTCATCCAGCGTATCCAGATCCCGGTTTAGTTTACAGAGCAGATCGGAGGAAAAATCATTCATCAGCGTTTTGATCGCAGGAAGCATCTGAAGCGAGGTCTTAAAGGCAATCAGATCCCGCGGGTTCGCCGTATGGTAGACGACCCGGCTGATCAGACGCTCCAGATCGTAGACGGGATTTAAGTATTTCCGCAGTTCTTCCCGGTTAATCATATTTGCATTTAACTCAGCAACCGCGTCCAGACGCTCCTCGATGGCGGTCTTGTCAATCAGCGGCTGCTCGATGTAGCTTCGCAGCGTCCTGACTCCCATCGCGGTCTTTGTCTTATCCAGCACCCAAAGGAGGGAACCGCGCTTCTGCTTTTCCCTCAAAGTCTCCACTAATTCCAGATTCCGGCGGGTCGAGTTGTCAAGAATCATGTATTTCCCGGTGGTGTACGGCTCAATATGCGTCATATGGGAGAGCGAAGTCTTTTGCAGTTCCGTTAAATACTGCAGGAGGGAACCGGCCGCAATGATACCGCAGTCATAATTGCCGAGACCCAGACTTTCGGGATTTTCTACATGAAAATGCTCTGTCAGTGTCGATTTTGCCGTCTGGTCGTCAAAGTATGCGGCATCCAGTGAGTAAATTGCGATCGACAGGCGGTGGCGCAGGTCGTCAAAATCCAGGCCGCTCATCAGGAACGTCTCATTGCAGATAAGTTCGGACGGCATATACTTGCCGATCTCATCCAGCAGCTTCCACTCCGAATCCACCTCTGTCACGAAAAAATCACCGGTAGTCACATCTGCGGTGGAAATCCCATATCGTCCGTCCACATAGACTACACTCATGATATAATTATTTTTACTTTCATCCAGGGATGCGGTATCCAGATTCGTTCCAGGCGTCACGATGCGGACAACTTCGCGCTTCACGAGACCTTTGGCCTCCTTCGGATCCTCCATCTGCTCACAGATCGCCACCTTGTAGCCCTTCGAGACAAGGCGGGTCAGATAACCGTCCACCGCGTGAAAAGGGACACCGCACATGGGTGCACGCTCTTCCAGGCCGCAGCTTTTGCCGGTCAGCGTCAGCTCCAGCTCCCGGGAGACTAAAACGGCGTCGTCAAAAAACATTTCATAAAAATCACCCAGACGGTAAAAAAGAATACAGTCCGGGTAGGCGTCCTTCGTCTCCAGATATTGTCTCATCATGGGCGTGATCTGCTCCATGTCCACACTTTTTCTGTCCATGTATACTCTCCTTCATACCTGTCAGGATAATTTCTAAATACAATTCCGAAAAATCTCATAACAGGTTGCATGGTATAAAATAATTTTTACTGTCAATCGGTATCACCTCTTCACACATACATATGATACCTCCCTCACCCCGCTCTATGTTGGCTTTATCAAGAAAATCATATTTTTTTATAATGCGACGGTCAGGGTTTGCTGACATTTTTATTTCCAGCGGATGAATTCTGTTGTTATGTTCAATAAATAAATCAATCTCTTTCGCATTGGAATCTCTATAGTATGTGAGATTAGCCCTGGAAACAGAATATGCATAATTTTTTAATAGCTCAACCACAACGTAATTTTCAAAATAATGACCATTGGCAGCTCCGTTCATTAACGTATCTCTGGTCAGCCACATAGACAAACAGGCGCAAAGACCCGTGTCACAAAAATACAGCTTAGGTGTCCTGGACAGACGTTTCAGTGCATTGTTGGCGTAAGGCTGCAATAAATAAACAATCCCAAGTCCCTGCAGCAGCTCCAGCCACTCCCTGGCTGTGGGTTGTGATATTTCCGAGGCTTCCGCCAGCTTTTTATAATTGACCGGCTCCGCAACCAGCGCGGCACAGGCAGTTAAAAACCTGCGAAAACGTACGGTATCTGTTATACCTCCCTCCTCCGATACATCCCGCATAAGATATGTCTCAATATAGGAATTAAAATACTCCTGCCGTTGTTCCGCGTCTGCAGTCAGAGCATCCGGCATACCGCCCTTCCAGATAAAATCAAATACATCCAGAACATTATTTTTTTTAGTGAATTGCTGCCTTTCCAGCAGGCAGGAAAGAGAAAAATCCAGTTCATTCGGGAATGACATCTGTTCTGCCTCATTTTTCGAGAGGCCGTAAAGTTCGAGGATTCCAATTCTCCCTGCCATCGTTTCCCTGATGTTACGGATTGTTTTATACTGTTGAGAACCGGTAAGCCAGAACAAGCCGCGTTCCTCACTCTCGTCACAGATAATTTTTATCTGTTCAAACAGCTCCGGTGCTTTCTGAATCTCGTCGATGATGATCGGCGGTTTATATGTTTGGAAAAAAAGCAGGGGATCCGTTTTAGCCAAAGTACGCGCCATCACATTATCCATGGACACATAAGTACGATTCTGTTCTTTCGCCAGATGTTTCAGCATTGTAGTCTTTCCAACCTGTCTGGCTCCCGTAACCAGGACAGCTTTAAAAAAAGAATTCATATGGAGGAATTTCCGTTCCAATGTTCGCTCCAGATATTTCATGATTGCCCCCATTTTTATGAAAATATAAAGTCAACTTTATTTTATCATAATTTTTCCTCTTGTCAACAGATAACGATCATCCGTAGTATATGCTTATATATCATATTTCTCTTCATCACTGCATGGACAATAATATCTCATGATTGCTTCGGCCACCTTCAGACCGTCCATCGCCGCCGATGTGATGCCGCCCGCATACCCGGCCCCCTCTCCGCAGGGGTACAATCCGCGGATATTGCTCTGAAATGTCCCGTCCCGCACAATGCGGACCGGGGAGGAGGTCCTGCTCTCCACTGCGGATAAAATTGTATCCGGCCGGTCAAACCCGGCGATTTTTTCCCCGAAAGCATGCATCCCCTCAATAAAAGCGGTTTGCAGTTCATCCGGCAGGATACCGCGGAGGTCAGCCTGTAAGGAGGCTCCTTTGACACAGGAGGAGAAGTCTGCTATACCTTTATAGCTACACATAGCATCCTCCGTACCCGCTTTCCTATCGTCGGACATAGGAATACCATTCGCTTCTGTGTCGTCGGGGTGGGAAGCCTCAATGTCACCGAACATGAAAACGTCATCTTTCTCCCCTTTCCCGGCGCCACTGCACAGAGCCTTGTACTCGCCAAATTTCTGCTGCGGGATTTTCCCTTTTCCGGCCTGCCACGCCTTCTTCTCCAGCGCTCTCTGGAAAGCAATGCCGGAGAGCGGATCATCCGGGTTGGGAAAATCTGCGGGAGTCACGGAGACGACCACCGCACTGTTAGCATTTTTGCTGTCTCTGGCGCGATAACTCATACCGTTGACCGCCAGATGACATTCCTCAGATGATGCATTGACCACGTAACCGCCGGGGCACATGCAAAACGAGTAAACACTCCGGCCGTTCGCCGCCTGATAGGTAAGTTTATAGGGAGCAGGCGGCAAAAACGAACGTTTCGCTATATTACCATACTGGCTGATGTCGATCATGTCCTGCGGATGCTCTACGCGAAACCCTACCGCAAATGACTTGGCTTCCATGGACACCAGATGCCTGTGAAGAACAGAAAAGGTATCCCTCGCACTGTGGCCGATCGCAAGAACAGCTGCCGACACCGGGATCTGTTGTTCGTCGTTTATGATCAGTGCAGACAGCTTTCCGTCTGTTATCACAATATCGGTAACTTTTGACGAAAAAGAAAAATTTCCGCCCATTCTTATAATCTCTTTTCTCATGTTGGAAACAACCGTGCGAAGGATATCTGTGCCAATGTGCGGCTTTCCCACATAAAGAATATCCTCCGGCGCACCGCAGGATACAAATGTTTCCAGGACAAAACGATTCCGGCCTTTTTTATCTTTGACAAGCGTGTTCAGCTTTCCGTCGGAAAAAGTCCCCGCTCCGCCCTCGCCGAACTGGACGTTGGAATC
>JAJQAD010000099.1 GCA_021204005.1 Clostridiales bacterium | reverse complement strand
CTGTCCTCCCGTTTTGTTTACGGGGAGACGATTACCAGGGAAAAACTTGCCATGGTGGATCGGGCGGAACAGCTTCTGCTGGATCTGGGATTTCACCAGGTGCGCGTGCGGATTCACGGGGGAATCGCGCGGATTGAGGTGGAACCCGGGGAGTTTGGGAAAATTATGATTGAGGATGTCCGGGAAGAGATATATCAGAAGTTTCAGTCGTATGGCTTTTCCTATGTGACTCTGGATCTGCGGGGATACCGGACGGGGAGCATGAACGAGACCTTAAATCAGGATCACTGAAGTATCATAATAAATAGTTGGAGGAATTTACTTGGAACAGAACAGGACAAGCGGCAGCATTTTGAAAACGCTTCTGGCGTTTTCCCTTCCGTATCTGCTGTCGTATTTTTTACAGACTTTATATGGGCTGGCGGATCTGTTTATCATCGGGCAGTTTGGCGATGTCGCCGGCACAACCGCTGTGTCTGTGGGCAGCCAGGTGATGCATATGGTGACGGTGGTGATCGTGGGCCTTGCCATGGGAACCACGGTGATGATCGGGCGGGCCGTCGGAGCGGGCCGGCGGGAGGAAGCCTCCCGCGCGGTGGGCAATACGATTCTGCTGTTCATCGGCGTTGCGATTCTGCTGACGGTGGTTCTCCTGCTCTTGCGCAATTTAATCATCACCGTGATGCAGACGCCGGAGGAGGCAGTGGCAGGTCTTACGGATTATCTGACGATCTGTTTTCTCGGCATTCCGTTTATCACGGCATATAATGTTATCAGTTCTGTTTTTCGCGGGATGGGCGATTCCAAAAGCCCGATGTATTTTATCGCGGTAGCCTGCTGTGCCAATATCATTCTGGATTATGTGTTTATCGGCGCTCTGGGTCTGGGACCGGCTGGAGCAGCGCTTGGCACCACACTGGCGCAGACCTGCAGTGTGATCATCTCGCTCATTGTGATCATTAGGAAAAAAATGCTGTATTTGACGAGGCAGAGTTTTCGCCCTTCTCCGTCCGTGTTGAAGGGGCTTCTGTCTGTGGGCGTTCCAGTGGCTCTGCAGGACGGTTTTATCCAGGTTTCGTTTTTGATTATCACAGCCATTGCCAACAGCAGGGGTCTGACGGATGCTGCAGCGGTTGGGATTGTGGAGAAAATCATCGGCATCCTCTTTCTGGTGCCGTCCTCCATGCTGTCCGCGGTTTCGGCTCTTTGTGCCCAGAATATGGGCGCCGGACTCTACGAGCGCGCGAAAAAGACTCTGTTTTATGCGATTGGAATTGCCACGGGATTCGGCCTGGTGGCGGCGGCCTGTATGGCGTTTGCCGCGGAGGCTGTGGTCGGCCTGTTTGTGAGCGGAGGTGATGCCGCCGTGATTCACGCCGGCGCTCAGTATCTCCACGGATATGTGTGGGACTGCGTCCTGGCCGGTATTCATTTTTGCTTCAGCGGTTACTTCTGCGCCTGCAAAAAGTCGGGTATTTCCTTTTTACATAACACAATCTCCATTATCTGTGCCCGGATTCCGCTGGCCTACCTGGCCTCTTCCATGTTCCCGGACACGCTGATGCCGATGGGCGTGGCAACGGCGATCGGGTCGGGGGTATCCGTGATTGTATGCCTGATTGCCTATAGTCTGATGAAGCGGAAGAATCCAAAGGAGATGGGATATTAGTGAGGAAAGAAGGAAAACAATCTATGGAACAGAAAGAGATACGCAGTATGCTGGAGGCGGTGGCGTCCGGTGATATGGATGTTGACAGTGCAATGCTTCAGTTGAAAACGGAGCCGTTTGAGGATCTGGGTTATGCAAAGCCGGATTATCACAGAGCTGTCCGGCAGGGAGCTGCGGAGGTGATTTACGGAGCGGGAAAGACCCCGCAGCAGATCCGGGATATTGCGGCGGCTCTGAGAAACAACGGACAGAAGATGGTTCTGATTACCCGTATGAGCAGGGAGGCTGCGGATTTTGTGGGGGAGACACTTCCTCTTCGGTATGACGAGCTCAGCCGTGTTGGAATTGTAGGTGACATACCGGAGTCGGATGGGGTCGGGAAAATTGTGGTGGCCACCGGCGGTACCAGCGACATGCCGGTGGCGGAGGAAGCCGCTCTCTGTGCGGAAGCCCTCGGCAACGAGGTGGTTCGTCTTTATGATGTGGGAGTGGCAGGACTGCATCGTCTGCTGTCCTGCCGGGAAGAAATTATGACGGCCAGAGTGATTATCGCGATCGCCGGGATGGAGGGAGCGTTGGCTTCCGTAATTGGGGGGATGGCGGATTGTCCGGTCATCGCGGTTCCCACCAGTGTCGGGTACGGCGCCAGCTTTGGCGGGCTGTCGGCGCTTTTATCGATGCTCAACTCCTGCGCCAGCGGCGTCAGCGTGGTTAATATTGACAACGGATTCGGCGCGGGATATCTGGCCAGCATGATAAACCACCTATAAAAGTGATTTTCGTTTCTAAAGAAATAGAAGGCTGACCAGTCTTGATAATCGGCCAGCCTTCTGGAAAAAGATTAGAATTATATCTGTGCTTCAACGATTAGTCGTCTACATCCACATCGTACTCCAGGATTGCTCCGGTGGAGGCGTTGATGGTGCACTCATACTCTGCCGCTCCCTTGTAAAACTCGATCTCGTATACAGTGATGCCGTCATCTTTTTCTTTCATCGCTTTTGTGAATGTGACTTCGGATGCGGAGAGCCCTGCCTTGTTCAGTGCAATCTGCTTAGCCTTATCTACACTGATACCGCTGGAAATGCTGCTTCCGGAGCTGCTGCTGTTCGAGGAGCCGGAGCTGCTGCCTGCGGAGTTCGAGGCGGTCTCATGCTTTTCGACGCTCTTATCTATGATGGTGCCATCAGATACTCTGATTTCGTATTCATATTCCGCAGAGGTCGTGTAAAAATCGATATCATAGACACTTACACCGTCCTCTTTGTCCTGCTTGGCTTTTGTGAAAGTTGCGCTTCCCGAGGAAACTCCCGCGTCAGAGAGTGCGATTTCCTTTGCCTTTGACAGCGTGATATTTGCCGTGGTTCCGGAAGAGGATGCAGACGAAGAGGCGGATGCGCTGCCGGAGCCGGAATTGCTGCTGGCAGAGCTGCTGTTGCCGGAGTTGGAACCAGAACTGCTGCTGGCAGAGCCGCTGTTGCCGGAGCTGGAACCGGAACTGTTGCTGCCGGAGCTGGAACCGGAATTGTTACTGCCAGAGTTAGAGCCAGAACTGCCGGAATTGGAGCCGGAGCTGTTGCTTGTTGCCGCAGAGGCGGCCGTAAGCTGTTCTGTGCTCTTATCTACAATAGTTCCGTCGGATACTTTGATCTCATATTCATATTCCGTTGAATCTGTGTAAAATTCGATGTCAAAGACAGCCGTTCCGTCATCGGTGTCCTGCTTTGCTTTTACAAAGGTCGCGTCAGCCGCAGCAACATTGGCATCGGCAAGGGCAATTTCCTTTGCATCCTCGATGCTGATTTCTGCAGTGGCGGTTGTGTCAGCGGTAGAAACCGTTTCCGCTTCCCCGGTAATTTCCGTGGCAGTTTCGGAATCTGCATTGTTTTCGTCGAGAGTTACGATGTCAACAGATTTCCGGATAATCGTGCCGTCGGATGCTTTGACCCAGTATTCATATTCTGTGTCGTCCGCCGTGAATTCCACTTCGTAAACAAACTGACCGTCTTCTTCATCATAGGTGGTGGTGAGTTTTTCCGCTGCTGCCGGGTCAATGCCGGCATCTGCAAACGCGTAGTGCTGTGCCAGATCCTCGCCGATCACAGAAACGGGGGCTGAGGCGTTGGATGTATTCGCCGCGTAAGCTGCCCCGCCGCCGATGGCTGCGGCTGCTGCAGCGATGCAGGCTGAGGAGAGGATGGCTTTTTTTGTTGTCCCAAAACAGGCGGCAAGTATTTTTTTCATTCGGGTCGTCCTCCTTTTTTTATTGTAGTCACAGTATAACCGGCAAAGATTAGAGCAACATTAACAGATAAAAAATTTTATTGAAAAAATCCTGGTATATGGAAATGCAAAAAGCGTGGTGTTTTATTTGTGCTAACAGGAAGCAGCAGGGGAGTCCGGCTTAGTTGCTGGCTGAGGTTGTGCCGGGGAAAGTAAAGGAGAAAACGCTGCCCTGTTCGGGTTCGCTTTTTACGGAAATCGTTCCTCCGTGAAATTCTGCAATTTCCTTTACCATAGCAAGTCCCAGACCGTTTCCTTCTCCGGTGTGGGAGCCGTCCGCCTGATAAAAGCGATGAAAAATGTTCGGCAGTTTTTCCGCGGAGATGCCGATGCCATCATCAGCTACAGTAAGGACCAGCGTATTGTCTTCTGTATGCAAACGGACGTTGGTATGTCCCTCTGAAACGCCGTAGCGGTATGCATTGCCGATCAGGTTAGAGAGAAGGCGTGTCAAAAGTTCCCGGTTGCCGGTGCATTGCACGTTTGATTCGACATTCCAGGTCAGGGTGATATTTTTTTCACGTATCAGTGCCATGTCAGAGCAGACGCTTTCCACAAGTTCACTTAGGTTGAGGTTTTCTTTCTGATATCGCTCCGGCTGCAGCTCCAGGCGGGTAAAATCCAGCATACTGTTGATGAGACGGTTCATCTTTCTCCCCTGACGCCAGATAACGTGCAGGGCTTCCTCATAGTCTGAGAGGATTTGAGAGTTCGCTTGTCCGCTGCCCAGCGCAAGCTCACACTGGGCGTTGATGACGGTGACGGGTGTCCGCAGTTCATGGGAGGCGTCGGAGACAAATTGCTGCTGCGCCTGGAAGGACTGGTCCAACCGCGTGAACATTGCATTAAACTGGTCAGCCAGCTGGTGAAGTTCATCGGTTCCTTCTCCCAGGTCGATACGCCTTTTTAAGTCGTCTCCCTGGCGGATCTGTGATGCGG
This sequence comes from Clostridiales bacterium, assembly GCA_021204005.1. Lineage (GTDB taxonomy): Bacteria > Bacillota > Clostridia > Lachnospirales > Lachnospiraceae > Eubacterium_I. The sequence goes on along the minus strand of JAJQAD010000099.1, from coordinate 2,897 downwards.
TTTCCGAGATATGCTGGATGGGTTTTAACGCCCGGCGGGCAATCAGATAGCCGCCGATGATGGCGAGGAGAAGGAGGCTGGGCAGTAGAATCAGGGAGGTGCGGGAGATGGCAGACAATTCCGTTTCACCCTGCATTTCGGAGACAATGCCTCGCAGCCAGAGATCTTCCAGACCTTCCCGTTCCAGTTTGCGGTCAAAGACATAGTAAAGCGTGCCGTCTACGGTGACGGTCTGCACCTGGGAATCCAGAAAAGCCATCTCAGCGGTCTCTCTGGCGATTGGGTTTACACCATACACCAGAGATCCGTCAGATGTGCTCAGAGAGGTATAGATCTGGTTGACTTTGTCCAGAAAGTCGTCATCCACTTGCACATAGCCGTTGTTGTAATGGATGTAATAGTCCATGCCTTCATCAATGTCCACGGATTCCACGGAAGAAAAATATTCAATTTCATCTACATTGTTTTCCACGGCCAGAATCAGATTATCCTGGATGGTTTTCTGGATGATCTGGCCGCTGACCGACAGGATGACAAAGTAGGTAAGTGCCACCACAAGGATCAGGACAGCGGAAAACCAGAGGGTGATTTTTGAGCGGATGGATAGTCGTTTCATGATTTTATCTCCAGGGTTTTTCGGCTTCGTTTATCGCGTTGTTTGCTGCGGTACGTAGTTTGGATAGGCTGCGCCGCGTTTATGGTGATCAGCGATATTTTTTTATAGAAAAGGCTGCTTTTTACTGTCCGGTGCCGGGAATCCTCGGATCAGCTGACCCGCAGGACATATCCTCTGCCGCGCACCGTGTGGATCAGCTTCTGTTCCTGTCCGCTGTCAATCTTGCGGCGGAGGTAGCTGATATACACATCCACCACGTTGGTGCCGCCCTCATAGTCATAGTTCCAGATGTGATCTTCAATCTGTTCCCGGGACAGGATGATGCCGGGATTGTGCATCATGTATTCGAGAAGTGCATACTCTTTTGCGGAGAACGTGATTTCCTGTCCGCCGCGGGTCACGCGTTTGGAAGCGCAGTCCATGACAAGGTCGCCGACGGCGAGTTCGTTTTGTGCAGAGCCGTGTGAGGTGCGGATCATGGCGCGGATGCGCGCGGTCAGTTCTTCAAAAGAAAACGGCTTCACAAGGTAATCATTGGCGCCGCTGTCAAGCCCTTTTACCCGGTCAGAGATGGAGTCCCGCGCGGTCAGAAAAAGCACCGGCGTCGTTTTCCCGGCTTTGCGAAGAGCCTGCAGCACGGCAAATCCATCCGCTTTCGGCATCATAATATCCAGTATCACAGCGTCGTAATTGGTATAAGAAAGAATATCAATGGCTTCCTGCCCGTCGAAACAGCTGTCTACGCTGTATCCCTCGGTGGTGAGTTTTTTGGTGATGATGCGGTTTAAGTCCCGCTCATCCTCTGCCAGTAAAATGCGCATATGGGTTGGCTCCTTTCTGGTATTTTGGCGACATTGTGTCCCTATGTATCATATTATAACGGATTGTCATTAGAATAGCATTAGAAAATAAGAAAAAAAGAGCACAATCCCGTGTGGCCGGCCGTGACAGGCCGGAACGGAATGTGCTCTAATTATTAACGCTGCCGTGTTCGCACTGCTCGTTGCCTACGCTCATTTATTTATAGCGCGAGCGGAACAACGGGCGAAGCTCGGAGATCGGCGCTTTGCTCTCGATCAGCTGGCGCATCCGTTCCTCCGAAGCGGCGATGGACAGACATTTTTCCAGAACCTCCTCCGCCAGATCGTAGGGTACGATGCAGACTCCGGAGTCGTCGGCCACCATCAGATCGCCCGGCTCTACCAGTTTGCCGCAGAGGGTGATCGGGCCGTTCATTTCCACACACTCCATGCGGAATTTTCCGGTAATCTGGGTGGTGCCGGTGCAGAAGACCGGATAACCCATCTCGCGGATGGAGGATACATCGCGGCAGCAGCCGTTTACGATATTGCCGGCAAAGCCGCAGCTTTTTCCGACCGTGCAGCTCTGGCCGCCCATGTTGGAGACCTCGAGGTTTCCGCCGAAGTCGGAGACCAGTACATCGCCCGGCTCGCCGATGTAGTAAATGTCCCGGGTGGACATAGCGATGAAATCATGGTCGATGGCGCCCTAGGTCGGCGTTTTGCGGACCGGAATGTTGCGGATCGTGACGGCGGGCCCCACAATCTTGCTTCCGGGGATGACCGGTTTCAGATAGGAGGTCGGGATGGCTCCGTCGATGCCGTAGCTGTCCAGAACATCGGAAACGGTGGTGGACATATCATCCATGGACAGGTAGCCGTCGATGATTTCCTTTTTTACGCGGGGGAAAGTAATCTTTGTGATCCGCTCCCGCGGAACCAGTCCCCAGATGCGTCCCGCCGCGTCATATTCTGCATAATCTTTGTCTCTCTGTTCTCTCTGTTTTACAACTTCCTCATTATACAATTCAACCTGACTAAGATCCATACGATATCTCCTTTCTCTCATAAAAATAAAAAATGGAGCCGCTGATATTCAGCGACTCCGTTGCCTGTAACTAAACAATACTATAACAAATGGGAAGCGGAAATGCAAGTGATTTTTGGAACCGTGAGATTTACTGTTGTAAAATGTCAAATGGGAACATTTTTTCGATATAAAATATTTTGTCTTCTTTACAGTTATGGAAATTCCCTCTATAATTAAAACAATATGGGGGAAATGCACATGAAACGGAAACGACGGATATACATTATTTTTATTCTGGCGCTGGCGGGGATTTATCTGTTTCTGCTGATGCTGATGCTGCAGGCGGAGTCCGCGAATCCGCAGTCGTCGATTCGCACGCTGGGAGACGCTGTGTGGTATTCGGTGGTGACGCTGACGACGGGCGGTTCCGGGGATATCACGCCGGTCACAA
>JAJQAD010000079.1 GCA_021204005.1 Clostridiales bacterium | reverse complement strand
AGAACGTTTACATATTTCATCACAGGAAAGTAAGATTCTATATGATCGTCTGACTCTAATAGATAATACAAATTCATCAGATAGTTCTGATAATGCTCGAGGTCGCAAATTGCGACCTCAAAAGACATCCATATCGTGCTGATTACCAAGACGTGCATAATGGAACGAAGTACACTTTTACTATAGTTGCTGCGGATAATGGAAAACAAATTTTTTGATTACAGAGAAGGTGTCATATGGAAGAAAAGATAACCTTGTGCGGAGACAATTGCATAGAGTGCCCACGATACAATGCACATAGTGAGGAAGAACTTCACAAAGTGGCAGAGCTTTGGCACCGGGTAGGCTGGCGGGATCGCATTGTACCAAATGAGGAAATTAAATGCAAAGGCTGTTCTTCCAATAAACAGTGTACATATCAATTGGTGGAATGTACAAAAGAGCATGGTGTGGAAAAATGTAATCAGTGTGCAGAATTTCCTTGTGAAAAAATTTGCAGTATGTTGGAGCGTTCCAGGGATTACCAGAAACGATGCAAAGAAGTTTGCTCGAGCGCGGAATTTGATATGTTGGAGAAAGCATTTTTTGATAAGGAAAACAACTTGAGGAAATGATAGTATATGATGTTTGAACCAGTCAGATAAACCAGAATTTGTAACCCACCCTTGACAATTTCCAGATTCTTGTTTATGATGTTCTCATTGTCAAAGGTTAAGAAAAAGAAGAGTACGTGTTTGCAGCGGCAGCAGAGAGGATGGCTCAGAGGCTGAAAGGCCGTCCGGCAGGCGGGATGCGGAAGTGACTTTGGAACCGGATTTCTGAAAGTGGCAAGTAGGAGATTCCGTCTCATCCCCGTTAAAGGATGAAAGAGATTTCGATATCTTTCCGAAGAAGGGTAAAGCAGATAACAGCTGTTGCCCGGGCGCTGAAATACGATTGCCTATACAAGGATTATTTTATGACAGGATATCGAAAAACGAAGGTGGTACCGCGAACAGTTTCGCCCTTCGCATGCATATGCGTGTGGAGGGCTTTTTATATTTTAGAATAGGAGATCAATCATTATGAAAGAATTAGCCAAGACCTACGATCCGAAGGGAATCGAGGATCGACTTTATCAGAAGTGGGAGAACAACGGATATTTTCACGCGGAGGTGGACCGCAGCAAGAAGCCGTTTACCATCGTGATGCCGCCGCCGAATATCACCGGGCAGCTTCACATGGGACACGCTTTGGACAACACGATGCAGGATATCCTGATTCGTTATAAAAGAATGCAGGGTTACTCTGCATTATGGCAGCCGGGGACGGACCACGCGGCCATTGCCACTGAGGTGAAGGTGATCGCCAGCCTGAAGGAGAAAGGCATCGACAAGGCGGATCTGACCCGGGATGAGTTCCTGAAATATGCCTGGGACTGGAAGGAGGAGTACGGCGGACGGATCGTACGCCAGTTAAAGAAGCTGGGATCCTCCGCGGACTGGGAGCGCGAGCGTTTTACCATGGACGAGGGATGCTCAAAGGCAGTCAATGAGGTTTTTGTCCGCCTCTTTGACAAGGGCTATATCTATAAGGGATCCCGGATTATCAACTGGTGCCCGGTGTGCCAGACTTCCATCTCGGATGCCGAGGTGGAGCATGTGGAGCAGGCGGGACATTTCTGGCATATCAAATATCCGATCATCGGTGAGGAGGGACGGTTTGTGGAGATTGCCACGACCCGTCCGGAGACGATGCTGGGCGATACTGCTGTGGCGGTGAACCCGGAGGATGAGCGCTACCAGGATTTGATCGGGAAAAAACTCCTGCTTCCCATCGTGAACCGTGAGATTCCCGTGATTGCGGATGCCTATGTGGACAAGGAGTTCGGAACCGGCTGCGTGAAGATCACACCGGTCCACGACCCGAACGATTTTGAGGTAGGCAAACGCCACAACCTGGAAGAAATCAATATTTTAAATGACGACGCGACCATCAACGCCAACGGCGGTATTTACGAGGGTATGGACCGCTATGAGGCGCGGAAAGCCATTGTGGAGAAGCTGGACGAGATGGGGCTTCTGGTGAAAGTGGTGGATCATACGCACAGCGTGGGAACCCATGACCGCTGCAAGACCACAGTGGAGCCGATGATCAAGCCGCAGTGGTTTGTGAAAATGGATGAGATGGCGAAACCGGCCATCGAGGCAATCAAGACCGGGCGGCTGAAGTTTGTCCCGGATAATTTTGCCAAGACGTACCTGCACTGGCTGGAGAATATTCGCGACTGGTGTATTTCCCGTCAGCTCTGGTGGGGACACCGGATTCCGGCATGGTACTGTGAGGACTGCGGGGAGATGATTGTCTCCCGGGAGACACCCTGCAAGTGCAGTAAATGCGGCGGCACGCATTTAAAGCAGGACGAGGATACGCTGGATACCTGGTTTTCCTCCGCGCTCTGGCCGTTTTCCACGCTGGGATGGCCGGAAAAGACGGAGGAGCTGGAGTATTTTTACCCCACGGATGTCCTGGTGACAGGATATGATATCATCTTCTTCTGGGTCATCCGCATGGTATTTTCCGCGCTGGAACAGACCGGCACGGAACCGTTCCACACGGTGCTGATTCACGGCCTGGTCCGGGATTCCCAGGGGAGAAAGATGAGCAAATCCCTGGGCAACGGCATTGACCCGCTGGAAGTGATCGACAAGTACGGTGCGGATGCGCTGCGCCTTACGCTGATCACAGGAAATGCGCCGGGCAATGATATGCGTTTTTACTGGGAGCGCGTGGAGTCCAGCCGGAATTTTGCCAACAAAGTCTGGAATGCGTCCCGTTTTATCATGATGAATCTGGGCGACGACCAGCCATGGAAACCGACGACGGACGAACTGTTCCCGGTGGATAAGTGGATTTTATCCAAAGTTAATACGCTGGCAAAAGATGTTACGGACAACATGGAAAAATACGAGCTCGGTATTGCCGTGCAGAAGGTCTTTGATTTTATCTGGGAAGAATTCTGCGACTGGTATATTGAGATCTGCAAGACCCGTCTGAACCAGAAAAAGGAAAACCCTGCGGCGGCCAATGCGGCGCTGTGGACCTTAAAGACGGTTCTGGCGCAGGCGCTGAAGCTGCTCCATCCGTTCATGCCGTTTATTACAGAAGAAATTTACTGCACGCTTTGCCCGGAGGAGGAGACCATTATGCTGACCTCCTGGCCGGAGTACGACGAAGCGCTGCATTTTGAGCAGGCGGAGGTTTCCATCGAGGCCATCAAAGCGCTGGTCCGCGCGGTCCGCAACCTGCGCTCCGAGATGAACGTTCCGCCCAGCCGGAAGGCCAGCTACTATGTGGTGTCCCAGGATGAGAATGTCTGCAGGCGTCTGGATGCGTTCCAGGATGTCTACCGCAACCTGATCAGCGCGGCGGAGATTCATGTGCAGCCGGACAAGACCGGCATCCCGGAGGACGCTGTGTCCGTCGTCATCCCCAATGCAGTGGTTTACGTGCCGCTGGAAGAGCTGGTTGATCTGGAGAAAGAGCGGGAGCGTCTGCAGAAGGAGAAAGCAAAACTGGTCAAAGAGCTGGCGCGTTCCAACGGCATGCTGAAAAATGAGAAATTTTTGAGCAAAGCGCCTGCGGAGAAAGTCGCTGCGGAGAAGGAAAAACTGGAGAAATATACCGCGATGATGGAGGACGTGGAAGCGCGGCTGAAGAGTTTATTATAAATTCGCTAATGCAGCCTTATTGCAAGTTTACAGGAATCTGTCCTGGTGCGGCAAAGGTGTTCTGAGCAGGATATCTGCGGCGCTTTTCAGAGTGGGAAAAGCGTATTTGCCAGATAACGGATGCGTTTGCAACAGATTGGTTTAAACGGATAAGACCCACAAAAACAGGAAAATCGCGAAAAAGGTTGTACAAAAAGAACATGGAAACCCACAGAAATAGGAGTATTACAATAATAGTATGTAAAAAACAGGAGTGTTAACCTACTAAACAGATGATATTTTGAAATTAGTGGGTTTGCAGAGCAAAAGAAAACCCATAGAATATGTTAAAACCTACAGGTAGTGGGTTGGCTAGGCAAAAGAAAACCCATTAAATGAGTTGAAATACCAGATTGATGGGTTTTCGGGGCATAGCTGATGGAAGAACGTGTTGGTATGTTTTGCATGAGTAAGCTTCTTATTCATGAAAGAGGAAGCTGCAGGAGGGAGTTTCTTGAATAATAACAGTATCACCATGCAGGAGGCCGTAGATTTTCTCTACGACCTCCCCAAATTTACGAAAAAGAACAGTCTGGATCACACCCGGAAGCTTCTCGCGTTTTTGGGCGATCCCTGTTTTGACCGGAAAATCATCCATGTGGCAGGCAGCAACGGAAAGGGAAGCGTCTGCTGTTTTTTATACCATATGCTGCTTTGCAGCGGAAAGTCTGCGACGATGTTTACTTCGCCTCACCTGGTGGATATTCGGGAACGGTTTCAGGTGAACGGCAAAATGGTCGAAGTATCCGGATTTCTGGAGGCATTTGAGCTGGTGAAGGCAGTTTCTGAGGAGATGGTGAAAAATAATCTGAACCATCCTACCTTTTTCGAGTTTATTTTTGCAATGGGTATGGTAATCTTTGAAAAAGCGCAGGCAGAGTACATTGTGCTGGAGACGGGGCTCGGCGGGCGCCTGGACGCGACAAACAGCTTTCCCAGACCGGTACTCACCGTGATCACATCCATCAGCCTGGAGCACACGGAGATACTGGGAGACACGCTTGCGCAGATTGCCGCGGAAAAAGCCGGTATCTTAAAACCCGGTGTACCGCTTGTGTTCTGGGAGGGAGAGCCGGAGGCAGCGGAGGTGATCCGGAGTCGGGCAGCAGAGCTGGGATGTCCGCAATATGCCATTTCTAACAAAAACATTAAAAATTGTGAAATAAAAGAGGAGGGTATTGATTTTTCATTTTCAACTGCCTATGATAGAACAGAAAAAAAGGCAGTATCTGATCAGTGGCCTGGAAGCATGAGAACCGGTCAGGCGCGGAACGATGTGCGGTGTCAGCCGCTGGGTGATGTGCAGGTTCATCTGCAGAGTGATGCGTGGGATGATCGGATGAGACATGATGGAAAAAGCCATAGGTGGACCGTCCCGGGACATGCCTGTTATCAGGCGGAAAACGCGGCGCTCGCCATTGAAGCTATGCATGTGCTGGACCTGGCGGATGACGATGGCATACAGCAGGGGCTGACTGCCTCAGTGTGGCCCGGGCGGATGCAGGAGGTGCTCCCGGAGATTTATTTTGACGGGGCACATAACCCGTCGGGTATCGAAGCATTTGTGCAGTCTGTGCGTCTGCTTGCCGCTGACGATCCCTGCCCGCCGCTGCTTCTCTTTTCCATGGTAAAAGAAAAGGATCTGCGTACTGCCGTTCGTCTTCTGACATCCGGTTGCCGATGGGAGTCTGTCGCAGTCACTACAGTGAAAGGGGAGCGGGGAGTTCCGGCGGAATCGCTGCGCCAATTATTTTCGGAGAGCAGCAGCCGGCCGCTCACATACACGGTAGACAGCTTTGACGATTGCGGGGAAGCGTTCCGGGTCATGCAAAGCCGGAAGAAACCCGGACAGAAATTGTTTTGCACCGGTTCCCTGTATTTTATAGGAGAGCTGATGAAGGAAAGGAGCCGTTATGATAGATTTCGATGAAGAGTTAAAAAAATTCCAGCCTAGTATGGAGATCGATGACGCGGAGGACGCAATCTACAACCGCGATCTGACTGATATGATGGACATTTTGCAGGAAATGCTGCGCGAGTCCGGAAACTGACGGAGGTACAGCGATGAAGTGTTATTATTGCGGCGCATCCCTGGATTATACGGATGTGTGTCCGGACTGTGATGCGGATGTCCATATCTGGAAGAAAGTAAACCGGATTTCCAACCATTTTTATAATGAGGGTCTCTCCCGGGCGCAGGTGCGGGATCTCAGCGGAGCCATCGCTTCTCTTCAGATGAGTCTGCGTTACAATAAGCAGAATATCGAGGCGAGGAATCTCCTTGGCCTGGTTTATTATGAGATGGGAGAGACGGTGAATGCCCTGAGTGAGTGGGTGATCAGCAAGAGTATGATGCCGGCGGATAACCCGGCCTCCGATTTTCTTGTGAATGTCCAGAAAAGCAAATCCGAACTGGAGAAAACAAATCAGACGATTAAGAAGTTTAATCAGTCACTGACCTACTGCCGGGACGGCAATTACGATCTGGCTGTCATCCAGCTGAAAAAAGTGATTGATCTGAATCCGAGGATGGTGAAAGGACATCAGCTTCTGGCTTTGCTTTATATGCGGGAAGAACGGTATGATCTGGCAATGCGTTCGCTGCGGCATGCGGAGAAGATTGATGTCAATAATACGAACACCATGCGCTATAAAATGGAGTGCAAGGAGCATCTGAAAGCCAATGGCAAGCTGAAGCATTCCAGGGAAGAAGAGGACACGGTCACCTACCAGAGCGGCAATGATATTATCATCCGCCCGGCAAAGTTTACGGATAATTCTGCGGTGAAGACTGTGGTCAGCCTGCTGATCGGCGCAGCCATAGGCATTGCAGTGGTCTGTTTTCTGGTAATACCGGAGGTGAGGCAGCAGGCGAATTCCGATGCCTCCGCACAGCTTGTGGAGGCCAATCAGACCATATCCACCCGGGAGCAGACGATATCCGGTCTGGAGGATGAAATCGAATCGCTCAATGAGCAGCTGTCCAGTTCTGAGACAGCGACCGATTCCGCACAGAGCCAGGTGGAAAACTATTCCAGCCTGTTGAGCGCTTATGTCTCCTATGCAGAGGAGGATTATACGACAGCCTCGGAGCTTCTGGCTGAAGTGGATAGTGAACTGCTGGATGACAATGGGAAATCCCTCTATGATACGATGGTCGCCGATATGCAGGAGGAGACTATGGCTGCCGCTCTGGAGGAAGGCTTAGACTTATACATGGATAAAGACTATGAGGGAGCCATTGAAAAGTTCCTGACCATTGCGGAGACCGATCCATCCTATGAGGATGGCAAAGTCGATTATTATCTGGCATTTGCTTATAATTATCTGGAAGATTATGAAAACGCGCTGAAGTGGTTTCAGATTACGCTGGAGAACACCAGCGACAGCAGGATGAAGAGTACCTCCACAAGTATGTCGGAGGATCTGATTGCCAGAGGATATTCAGTAGCGGAGTAATACAGGTCTTACGGGTGTTTTTCAGACCGGGACTGCAGAAACTACAAAACAAAAAATATATGATACGAAAGACGTCATTTCTGAAGAGGGAAGGCGTCTTTTTTTATTTTAATTGTAATACGGGAGGAAATTATGGAGTGCGAGTATAGAATCAACGGTATGGAGCTTTGCATTGTTTTGCCGCGGGAACTGGATCATCACGTGGCGGACGGAATCCGGCAGGAAGCGGATTTGCTGGTGGATACGTATCATATCCGCCGGGTGGTTTTTGATTTTTGCAGAACCGAGTTTATGGACAGTTCGGGGATTGGGGTGATCCTGGGGCGTTACCGCAGCATGAAGTTTTCCGGCGGACAGATCCGGGCGGTCAATGTGACTTCCCGGCCGGAGCGGATTCTGAGAATGTCAGGTCTGGAGTCGATCATCGACACAGAGGAACAGTGAAATCAGATGATCCCGGTATAGGGACTTCGGATACACTGTACTGGAATACAAAAATATCAGGCAGATCAAAAAGCAGGGCAGAGAAAGGAAAATGAGTGTGGAACAGGAATTAAAATTGGAAAATGAGGGAAAACAAAGGAGGAAGCTTGTCAATGAAATGCAGATTGTGTTTGAGGCAAAGCCGGAAAACGAGGGATTTGCCAGGACTGCGGTCGCAGCTTTTGTCGCGCCGCTGAATCCCACGATGGACGAGCTGGCCGATGTTAAGACCGCGGTTTCGGAGGCGGTGACAAACTGTGTGATTCACGGATATGAGATGCAGGGTGGGAAAATTTTTCTGGATGCTGCCATCTGGGACCGCATTCTGGTCGTATCCGTTACGGATGAGGGCTGCGGGATTGCGGATATCGAAAAGGCCAGGGAACCGATGTTTACCACCAGGCCGGAATGGGAGCGTTCCGGCATGGGTTTTTCTTTCATGGAGGCATTTATGGATGCGGTAGAAGTGGAATCATCGCCGGGGCGGGGCACCAGAGTCCTGATGCAGAAAGAGATCAGATAGGCGATGGGAACAGTGGTGGATGAGACAGGACTGGTACGCGGAGAGGAAAAGGAAAGGCAGACTGTTGCATACGGAAAAAGGAATAGGATCGCCGGCTGCGGAGACGATGCCCAAATCCGGGAAAAAATCCGCAGCGCACAGGAGGGAAACCGGGAGGAACGGGACGCGCTGGTACACAGCAACATCGGTCTGGTATGGAGTATCGTGCGGCGGTTTGCGAACCGCGGGTATGAGCCGGAGGATTTGTTTCAGGTGGGAAGCATCGGCCTGATCAAAGCCATCGACCATTTTGACCTGAATTACGATGTGAAATTCTCAACTTACGCGGTTCCTCTTATTACCGGTGAAATCCGGCGTTTTTTAAGGGACGACGGCATGATAAAAGTGAGCCGTACTCTGAAAAATCAGGCGTGGAGAGTGCAGCGGGAGGCGGAAAAATGGAGGAATACGCATGAGCGGGAAGCTACCCTGGAGGAGTTGTCTGTGCAGACCGGATTTTCCGCGGAGGACATTGTGCTGGCGCTTTCCGCTGGCACGGAGGTAGATTCCCTCTGCCGGCCGGTCCCGGGAAAAGAGGGAAAGGACATGACGCTCGAGGAGCAGATTCGTGATGAAAATAATGAGATGGAGATGCAGGTCAACCGTGTTTTCCTGGAGCAGGCGCTGAGTAGTCTCGGAAAAGAGGAGCGGCAGCTGATCAGCCTGCGCTATTTTCAGGAAAAGACGCAGACGGAGACCGCAGAGCTGCTGGGAATGACGCAGGTGCAGGTTTCCAGGAAAGAAAAAAAGCTGCTGGGGAAGCTGAGAGAGATGGTGTAGTGCGGCAAAGAAAAGTTTGATAATTATCCGGAACCAGGCTCGAAAATGCTGTGGATTTCTGAATAATTACAGAATAATAAGATCTGAAAAATATCATACTAAGAACAGAAGAAAAAGTAATCCGTTTTACAGACGGATCAGGAAAGCAAAAGGAGAAAAGGTCATGTGTTTTAAAATGTGTAAAAAGTGTTGTAAAACAATTCTGTTTGCGGCTCTGGTCGGCGGTGTAGTGTATTATCTGAAGAGCAAAAATTCCGATGGCGAGGAGATGGGCTGTGTGATTGCCGATAATTTTCGGCGGAAAAAGGATAAATTTGTGAATGCCTGTGATTGTGTCAGGGATGAGACAAAGGATATGGCGTCAGAGGTAAAGCATGCGGCCCGGTGTTCAGCCGGTGATGTGGCGGAAGGGGTAAAAACTGCCGGAGAGAATGTTCGCAGTGATATGAAAAAAGCGGTCGAAAATATCCGCGATGATATGGGAGCAATCAAACACACTGCGGACGAAATGTTTGAGAGCGGGGAGCACGCATGAGCGGAACCGGACAGACTCTGTATCTGAAGCTGGATCAGAACAGCATTGTGCGTGAACCTGCGGTTCGTGTGGAGGATGTGGCGGAAGTGGAGTGCGCGGACGTCGGCATCCTCCGGAAAGTGAAGGCGCTGGAGATTTATCGTTTTCACTGCGAGGCTTCGGGAAAATCACGGCAGGGCAATCATGTGCAGGTCATCTCTGTGCTGGATGTCATCGAGGAGATTGATAAAATTTATCCTGCCCTGGAAATCGTTTCTCTCGGAGCACTGGACTTTGTGGTGCGCTATGAGCCGACCCCGGAGAAGAGCGGCGCACAGCTTGTAAAAACGGCATTTCTGTGCGTCATATTGTTTTTCGGATCTGCATTTACCATTATGACGTTTATACAGGATGTCTCCGTGGGGGAAGTATTTGACCGCTTTTACACGCGTGTGACAGGAGCGGCTCCGGCGGGCGTCACCCCGCTTGAGATTGGTTTTTGTATCGGGCTCGCTTTCGGCATCATTTTCTTTTATAACCATATCGGCAGGAAAAAAATCACCGACGATCCGACCCCGATCCAGGTGCAGATGCGCAAATACGAGCAGGATGTGGACAATACTTATATTGAAAACAGCGGCAGAAAAGGAAAAGAGATTGATGTGGATAACTGAACTGGTACTGACCGGACTTGGCATGATCTGCGGGATCGCGGTGGCGGCGGGAACATTTGCGCTGATTGCCGCTCTGGGTATCATCCCGCGGATGGCCGGTAAGGCAGCTGTGGCTTCCCGCGTGATTGCCCTGGAGAATGCCGTGATCATTGGCGGGATCTTCGGGGCTGTGATTGAACTGTTAGACGGCATCCCTCTGGGTCTGGGCTGCTGGTTTACCGTGGTCTACGGAGTCTGCGCGGGAATTTTTGCCGGGTGTCTGTCCACGTCTCTGGCGGAAGTACTGCATGTCTTTCCGATTCTGTTTCGGAGGACAAAGCTGAAGGCGGGGCTGAATCTGCTGGTGCTTGTGTTTGCGGTGGGGAAAGCGGCGGGAGCGTTTTACTATTTTGCGGTGCTGTTTCGGTGATGTTGGCTATATATGTATGGACGGAAGCGGCAGATGTCATGATATAGTTTCAGGCAACCGGGCAATGCTTCGCCAAACTAACGTAATGAATGAGAAAGAGCAGGTAAGTAAGGTATGATGAATAAAAGTGAAAAAGTGAATGAGAATATGATTGACAAGGATGCCCCGGAGGAGGACCTGATCTCTGAGGTGGTGGAGCGGGAAAATGCGGCGGACGGTATCCGGAAGCAGCAGCGGGAGGACGCCTATAATGCTTATGTGAAGAAAGTGACGCCGACTTACAATACGCCGCTTCATATGGTTAAAGCGTTTGCGGTTGGCGGAGCAATCTGCGTTGCCGGTCAGATGATTACAAATTTCTGCATGAATGTCCGCGGCATGGACCAGATGACAGCGGGACGGTGGACCAGCCTGATTCTGGTTCTGGTCAGCGCGGTGCTGACAGGGTTTAATATCTACCCTTCTCTGGCCCAGTTTGCCGGCGCGGGCGTGCTGGTGCCGATCACAGGGTTTGCAAACGGCATCACCTCCGCCGCGCTGGAGTATAAAAAAGAGGGTCAGGTTTTCGGACTGGGGGCGCAGATTTTTTCGATTGGCGGCCCAGTGATCCTCTACGGAATTTTTACCAGCTGGGTGCTGGGGCTGATTTACTGGGTGGTGAAGCTGGTCGGGGCGGTGTAGCGCAGATGTTCCCGGCTGTTGAAAGAATTGCCCGGCTTGGGGTTTGGCCGGCGAATCACATCACATGCCGCATAGACATCATTCGGATTAACATTCAGCTTGCGGGCCAGAATCTGCTGATGGTTTTTCACGGTATCTTCCAGAATATGTATATGGAAATGATTAAGCTTGATGTTAAAAATGATGTCGTTGTACATCTTTCATAATAATTTTGTGTGAAACTTTGTATATGTTTTTTCCCTTTTTCTGTTGCCTCTGAACCGGATGAATAGTATACTCCAAAGTACAAGTCAGGACAGATATTTTTCTTGAGATTCTGCTGTCCGATTGTGGCGTCAGGATGATGCCCTTTCTGGTTTTTCCGGCGGCTTTTGCCAAAAATCAGTTTACACTTATTCATCTTTTCATTATAATGGAGAAGGAAACGGATGAAGAAAAATACGGATGACAATTTTATTATGCTTCCCATAGTGGATTTCTGTTTCAAGGAATTGATGCAGAACGCGAAAGTCAGGCAGGGGTTTATCGCATCGCTGCTGGCGGTGAAGCCGGAGACCGTGGAAGAGACAGAATTGTTGCCGACGATTCTGCCGCAGGAATATGAGGATGACAAGCAGGGGATTTTGGATGTCCGCGTAAAGCTGGTTGACGGGACACAGATGGATTTTGAAATGCAGGTGGCATCTTTTGATTACTGGGAGAAAAGGATCCTCTTTTATCTCAGCAGGATGTATACGGAGCAGTTAAAAAAAGGGGAATCCTACGAAAAGCTGCAGAAGTGTGTCCATGTAAGCATTCTGGATTTTATCCATTTTCCGGAGGACAGGAAGTGCTACCGCACGATCTCTTTTTGTGATATTGAGACAGGGGATCTCTACAGCGACATGATGGAGATCCAGATTCTGGAGCTTAAGAAGGTGCAGAAAAGTATTCCGGAAAATACCGTTGGGAATGACTTTGATAATGCCGGCATGAGTGAATCTGATAACAGCAGTGTATACGGCTGGATGAAATTTTTCAGTGGGAAGAACAGGAAGGAGTTCGAAGACATGGCACAGACGGATGAATATATCGGTGAGGCCTGTGAGGAACTGAAAAAGATGAGCGCGGATGAGAGGAAGCGTCTGGAATACGAATCGCGTGAAAAGGCACTGCGCGATTATAATTCGCAGGTGAAGAGTTATTATGACCGCGGTCACGCAGCTGGCCGGGAAGAAGGTCGGAAAGAAGGCATGGAGAAAGGTCAGGAAAGAATGAATTCATTGACTCTTAAGCTGGCGGAGCTTGGCCGTATTGATGATATTACCCGGGCGGCGGCAGACAGGGCTTATCAGGAAGAACTGATTCGGGAATTTGGATTGTAAATTGAAGACTATAGGGCATGCGGGTCTCATGAAGTGCCTTCCCCTTCCATCGCATTAAAATTGGCATTTTACATAAAAAACACTCCATGAGGATGTACACAGCTGTGCTGCCCGCACCCCGCGCGGCGAGTATGAGGCAAAAGCCGCCTCCTACTTGATTAATCCGAACATTTCCCGGCAGAACCGGATGCTCGTTTTTGTCCGGAAAATATTATTCAGGGCGCTTTCCACCGCGCTTTTCGGTGAGTTATCCTCAAAAAGATTGACCAGAAAATCCGCTTCGACGAGAATCTGATAGTCTGCGCCGTCGATATTGCTGTAGGTGTGATGATGTCCGACCAGATAGCTGACCCGCCTGGTGACTTCCGGCGGGAATCCGAGGCGGCTAAGCATTTCCTGCGCCAGCGGCGGCCCCTCCAGTTCCTGATAAGATCCGGCACAGGAACCGTATTTTTTTTCGCTGATGTGGATGCCGATATCGTGGACGACGGCTGCGGCCTCCAGGGTAAACAGAGTTTTCTGATCCATGCCTTCCAGTATCGCAATGGTTCTGGAAAAATCGTGGACTTTCATAAAGTGCTGGATACGCGGCGCGTCACCAGCATAATATTGAATCATTTCTGCAATCAGTTTTTCAATCATGACTTTCCCCTTTTAATCAGATGGATATTGGAATTTGATTTATCTCGGCATTTCATTTGACATTAATGTAACATATTTCTGAGAAATATGTAAAGATGAAAGAATCTAACGCCAGTCATTCCCGTCAATCATCAGTCACTTTAAACACAGCTGTGAATACGGATCAAAGTATAGCGTAAAAGCATAAAGCGCAAAGTTCGGGCGAAATTTTTGCGGAACCTGCCGCTCGACATCCATATGGAACTATGTTATAGTTGATTTGGATAAACAGTTACGGGTAATGATTTTTGCGGCATGTCGGATGCCGGGAAACGGGGAGAGGAAATCGTCTATGGCGATAAAAGTGGGAATTGTTTCCGATACCCATGGCCTGCTGCGGCCGGAGGTGGTCGGCACATTGAAAAACTGCGATTACATTTTACATGCGGGAGATTTTGCGGAGGAACACATTCTGGATAAACTCCGCCTGATGCGGGGAAAGCTTTACGCGGTAAGGGGCAACAATGACTTTTACTGGGCGCAGAATCTCCGGCAGCGGCTCCGTTTCCGGATTGGGGAACTGGAGTTTCTGCTTGTCCATGACCGGTATGACGCAGGCCGGATGGCGGCGGAGGCGGATGTGATCGTGCACGGCCACACACACCGCTATTCTGAGGAAGTGGTTGACGGGAGGCTCTGGCTGAATCCGGGAAGCTGCGGACGGCCGCGGTTCGGCGGCGAAGTCTCATTCGTGGTGATGGAGATTGACGGAAGGGATTATAAAATCACGAAAATCCCGTTGTAATCCGGTTAGCTGATCATGCCGCCGATCATCCCTGCGGCCATGCACATGACCAGGGTGGTTCCGACCTGGACCGTGTCGGCGCTGATGCTGCGGTTCAGCAAAAAGGAACCGGCGAGCAGAATCAGAAAATAGGTTGTGCCGGTCAGGACGCCCCAGAGAAATTTATGTACCTTCATCCGTTTCCCGGCGATCAGTCCGCCGATCAGGCAGGAAAGGATGTAGATAATCAGGATGCCGGCGGATACGATATTTTCACCAAGCTGCATTTTTAACAGCAGGAGCGCCAGCACCAGAAGGGCAAGGCCGGTGATGACATACATGATCAGCAGCGTGCTGATGATGGTCAGGGGTTTGTTTTTTTCCTGTTTGTTCTTTCCATGATAAAATCCTCCTGCATTATATCTATGTTATACTTGCAAAAATAGAACAGATGTGGTAGCATCTTTCTTAAATTTATCGTCGAAGACTTTGATTTCAGAACATGCCTCATGGTTCCAGACGATAGAGATTATCATTTTTGAAAAAGACAGGAGAGTGATTTTTTTTTGGACCCAGACGTCGCGATACCTATATTAGTTTTGATTCTTTTGCTGGCGCTGTCGGCTTTTTTTTCATCTGCGGAGACGGCGCTGACGACAGTAAGTAAGATCAGTATGAAGACCCTTGCGGAGGAGGGGGACAAGCGGGCGCAGCTGGTGCTGCGGGTGACAGACAACTCCCAGAAGATGTTGAGCGCTATCCTGATCGGCAATAACCTGGTTAATATTTCCGCCTCCTCGCTGGCTACGGTTGTCGCAGTCCGGCTGCTTGGCAATGCCGCTGCGGGTATCTCCACGGGGGTGCTTACCGTGCTGGTGCTGATTTTCGGAGAGATATCTCCGAAGACGGTCGCCACGATCCGTTCCGAGAAGCTTTCCCTGCGCTACAGCAGAGTGATCTGGATCTGGATGAATGTCCTGACGCCGGTGATTTTTATTATCAATCTGCTTGCCTCCGGTTTTCTGCGGCTGTTGAACGTAGATCCCAATGAGAAAAACAGCGTTATGTCGGAGCGTGAGCTGCGCACGGTTCTGGAGCTCAGCCAGGAGTCTGGTGTGATTGAGCCGGAAGAAGAGGAAATGATCAACAATGTGTTCGATTTCGGGGACACGGTGGCGGAGGATGTGATGGTGCGCCGGATCGATATGACTTTTGTACATATCGACGCTACCTACGATGAGGTGCTGGAGGTGTTTGCCGAGGATAAGTTTACGCGCCTGCCTGTCTACGAAGATACGACGGATAATGTGGTCGGTATTCTGAATATGAAAGATCTTCTTCTCTGCGATAAGGAGCATTTTTCTGTCCATGCGCTGATGCGGGAACCCTATTTCACGCACACGCATAAGAACACGGCGGATCTTCTGATCGCGATGCGGAAAAATCATATCAGTATTGCCATTGTGCTGGATGAGTACGGTATGACGGACGGACTGATCACGATGGAGGATCTGATCGAGGAGATTGTGGGTGAGATCCGGGATGAGTTTGACGAGGACGAGGTGGAATTGCTGCAGCAGATCTCCGAGCGGGAGTATCTGGTGGAAGGCCAGATGCAGCTGGACGATCTGAACGAGGCGCTGAATCTTCATCTGGAGTCGGAGGATTATGATTCCGTCGGCGGTTATATGATCGGGATGCTGGACCGGCTTCCGAAAGTGACGGATGCGATCACGACGCCGGAGGGCGTCTATATGCAGGTATGGACGAAAGAAAAACACCGTATTGTGAAAATATATGTAAGAATTCCTGAGAAAGAAGTGGAGGAACCCGCCGGGTAGGCGGGTCCTTTTATTTCTTTAATCGAGTAGGAGGCGGTCTTTGCCTCCTGCTCGTCTGCGCGGGGCGCGTGTGGCGTAAGCCACAATATTCCTTGCGCGCCCCTGTGCATATCAGAAGCCCAGCGCCTGCAGTATGACCCGCCGGGCGCGGCAGAGTTCTCTGCGGAACCCCGGTCTTCCGTGTCCTGTCCGCAGAATCGAACGGCCTGTCCGGTTTTCTGCGGGCTCTTCCCCCGGAAACAGATCCCGGCGGCCGGGATGGTAGGGAATGCAGGCCAGGCGGGAGAGCGGAATACGAAATTCAAAAGAGATATTAGCCAGATCAAATTCCCGGTCTGGAAAGTAGTCTACAATAAGATAGATGCAATTGGAAAACCGCAGCGTGTTTTTGCAGAAAAGATCGCAGATTTCCCTGTGGCTCTGCCGCAGTGCGATGACTACCAGGTCAGCCTGATGCAGAAGCTGTACTGTGCGTCTGTCCTGTCTGTTTCCGCAGTCGAGACACTGGATGTCGCCGAACGGTTTCAGGGAGGACGCAAAAAAGTCCATACAGAAACGGCGGGAGTTGATGGGGGACAGACTCCAGAATGCGATGATGTAGGTATGATTCATAATGATCTGTGCGATACAAAAGCGACGGTAAAGACAACTTTATTATACGCGATCTGTCCCCGGGTGAAAAGGGTTTATTGTACCGGATTTTTATTTTATATTTTCAGACGGATACACCAGGTAATATTGATATATTTTCAGACAACAGGACAACACTTCGACAAACGAATCTGCGTCAGGAGGATACAACCAGTGTAGTGTAGCCATGACGCTTCAGATCCTCCTGCACTGCGACGGCGTCGTCGAGGGAGGCGGTCCGCCCTACCCGGACTGCATAGTAGGGATCGTCGAAAGTAATCTGCCCGGTAAATCCCTGCATTTCCAGACGCTCCAACTGATAGGCTGCGTTGACATCGTACTGGAAGAGACCTGTCTGCACGGCGTACTCTTTTGGCAGAGACTGGGCGGTAAGCGGAATGCTTTCCTCGATGCCGGAGACGATGGCGGTGACAATCCGGTCATAGTTTTCGTCAAAAATGGTGTTATCCTTTTCATTGTTGAGAAAGCCGACTTCCACCAGGATGGCCGGCATTTCTGTTTTTCGCAGTACGATCAGACCGGGAACCTCCTCGATGCCGAGATTTTGAAAGCCGGCCTGTTCCAGAGCCGCGTTGATATTGTCGGCCAGGCGGTTGACGGTCTCGTTTTCCTGATAGACCAGGGTCTGTACGCCGTCGTACAGGTTATCCTCCACAGCGGAATTCCGGTGGAAGGAGATAAAATAGCTTCCGCCGGACTCATTGGCGAGCTGTGCTTTTTCTATGGGAGAATTGTATACATCGGTGGTGCGGGTGTAATAAATGTTGTAGCCGTCTGCTTCCAACTGCTGCCCGACGTCGAGCGTGAGGCGGAGGACATCGTCCTTCTCTGCGCGGCCCATGTAGGATGCTCCGTTGTCAAAACCGCCGTGCCCGGCGTCCAAGATAATGTCGTATGCCATGTATTGCTCCTTTTTTCTGACATTGCAAACAAATAGATACTTCTGATTATACTGAGTGATGACAGAATACGATTCTTCTTTAGTATATATATGTAGAAAGGAGCGGGTTAGTACTTAATTTTATGATAGTACCGGTTATTGTTTGTTTACATATTCGTTTAACGGACGGATCAGATATATAAAAGATACGGATGATAAGTATCGTCTGGCAGCAGGAAAACCTTTGGATAATGCTCTGGAAGGTCGCGCCTGAGAAATTCTGGTTGCAGTAAAATCAAATGTAAGGAAGCATTAGATGTTCCTTTGCCTGCGTTTCTGAAGCGGGCAGAGGAATATTTTATTTGAGAAAAGATGAGGCGCTGTTTGTTCCGGTAAATAGAAACCACGAAAAACATTCCTGCTTTCACGTTGACAAATTCAAATGCTTATCTTATACTTTGAAAGTGATGCTTTGAATATCAAATCTTTATATATAGCGGAGGCCAGTATGAGAGCACAGATTATCGGAACCGGAAGTTGTCTGCCGGAAAAAACAGTGACAAATGATTTCCTGTCCACCATCGTTGATACCAGTGACGAGTGGATCAGCAGCCGGACAGGTATCCGGGAGAGACATATTTCCGTGGAGGAGACGACCGTCTCCCTGTCCACAGAGGCGGCGCGCCGTGCCATGGATATGGCGGGCGTCAGCGCGGAGGAGATCGACCTGATTATCGTGGCGACCTGTACCGCGGATACTCTGGTTCCGAGCACTGCATGTCTCGTGCAGAGTGAGATCGGTGCGGTGAATGCGACGGCTTTCGATCTGAACGCAGCCTGCGCAGGCTTTGTGTTTGCGATGACTGTTGTGGATTCCATGATGCAGGCGGGGACTTGCAGGACGGCTCTGGTAATCGGAGCGGAGTCTCTCTCCCGTATTGTGGATTGGAAAGACCGCAGCACCTGCGTGATTTTTGCGGACGGAGCTGGAGCCGCCGTGGTACGTGCGGCGGAGGGGAGCGTTCTCGGTTCGACGACGGGCAGCGACGGGAGAAAGGGCGGCACGATCTATGTAAAGAGCCGTGAGAATTTTAATCCTTTTGTCCCGGAGCAAAAGCCGATGGATTTCCTTTATATGGACGGCGGAGAGGTCTTTAAGTTTGCTGTAAGAAAGATTCCGGAAGCGATCGAGGAGACGCTGAAAGCGGCGAATCTGACAGCGGATGATATTGACTGGTATCTGCTGCATCAGGCCAATGCCCGCATCAACCGGTCAATCGCGAAGCGGCTGAAGATCTCGATGGATAAGGTTCCGGAAAATGTAAGCCGCGTCGGCAACACTTCCGGCGGCAGCGTGCCGATTCTTCTGGATGAGGTGAACCGCAAGGGGCTGCTGAAGTCCGGGGACAAGGTCGTCCTTGCCGGATTCGGAGCAGGCCTGACCTGGGGCGTGATGATACTGGAATGGGCGTAGAGTGGTGTGACGCATCCTGCGTATACTTGCCCTTGCGTAAAAAAAGGAACTGTGCTATACTCGAGGGTAGCTGTACGATGCAGAGTGATATAGGACTCACATTGACATATTTTTATAAGAAAAGGAGTTTTTTGTTATGAAACATGTTAAGACATTGAACACAAAGAAGTTACAGAATACCGTGAAGAAGGGCGGCTGCGGCGAGTGCCAGACATCCTGCCAGTCCGCATGCAAGACATCCTGCACGGTCGGCAATCAGAGCTGTGAGCATAAATAAGCAGGTCGGTTTATAGGAATGGAACATGAGGCCGTATGCGGCAACGCATGCGGTCTTTCAGCGGTTATAGGGATTGTAACAGGCGGAGATTTTGTGATGCGGCTATTTGCGCGTGAAGTACCCGCCGGGCAGTCCTGTCGCAAGCGGCATTTTATTTTCGTTGTGTAATAGTAAGAATGAAATGAGGAGTATCGGATGATACACCAGTATAAGAACAATGGCTATAATATCGTCCTTGATGTGAACAGCGGCGCGGTTCATGTGGTGGATGACGCCACCTATGAAATCATTGCCCTGTATGAGGATTATAGCAAAGAGGAGATCGTGGGGCAGCTGTCATCGGATTATCCGGCGGAGGAACTGTCGGAGGCATATGACGAGGTAAAGCAGCTGGTTGCGGATGGCACGTTGTTTACTGAGGATGAATACGAAGATTATATTATGGATTTTAAGCGCAGACCTACGGTGGTGAAAGCGCTTTGCTTACATATCGCTCACGACTGCAATCTGGCCTGCCGCTATTGTTTTGCGGAGGAGGGAGAGTATCACGGCCGCCGGGCGCTGATGGATCTGGAGACCGGGAAGCGCGCACTGGATTTTCTGATTGAGAATTCCGGTCACAGGAGGAATCTGGAAGTGGATTTCTTCGGCGGCGAACCCCTGATGAACTGGGATGTTGTAAAGGAACTGGTGGCGTACGGCCGTGAACAGGAGAAAATTCACGATAAGAACTTTCACTTTACGCTGACGACCAACGGCGTGCTCTTGAATGATGAAATCATGGAGTTTGCTAACCGTGAGATGAGCAATGTGGTCTTAAGCATTGACGGGCGAAAAGAAGTCAACGACCATATGCGTCCGTTCCGGAAAGGACAGGGCAGCTATGATCTGATCGTGCCGAAGTTTCAGAAGTTTGCTGAGAGCAGACATCAGGATAAATATTATGTCCGGGGCACCTATACCCACTATAACCTGGATTTTTCCGAGGATGTGCTGCATCTGGCGGATCTGGGATTTCAGCAGATTTCCGTGGAACCGGTGGTTACGGAGGATTCCGAGGCCTACGCGCTCCGGGAGGAGGATCTGCCGAAACTGTTTTCTGAGTATGATAAGCTGGCGGCGGAGATGGTGCGCCGCAACGCGGAGGGGCGCGGGTTCAATTTCTTCCATTTTATGATTGATCTGGAGGGCGGTCCCTGCGTGGCCAAGCGGCTGTCTGGCTGCGGTTCCGGTACAGAGTATCTGGCGGTGACGCCCTGGGGAGACCTGTATCCCTGCCATCAGTTTGTGGGAAATGAGGATTTCCTGATGGGAAATGTCTGGGACGGGGTGACACGGACGGATATCCGGGATGAATTTAAGTGCTGCAATGTCTATGCCAAGGAAAAATGCAGGAACTGTTTTGCACGGTTCTACTGCAGCGGGGGATGTGCAGCGAATTCCTACCATTTTCATGGGAGCATTAATGACGCATACGATATCGGCTGCGAACTGCAGAAGAAGAGAATCGAGTGCGCGATTATGATAAAAGCGGCGGAAGCCGAATAAGTTTGGAGGTAAAAAGCAGGCATGAAGAAAAAGAAATCAATCGTAGTCTTTGTCGTGCTGGTGGCGATTGTGGCTCTGCTGGGCTACTATTGTTACGGCATCCTCAAGGGCACGGTGGCGAAGGACAGCGAGTCCGGCATCAAGCTGGGGCTGGATCTGGCCGGAGGTGTCAGTATCACTTACCAGGTGGCGGGAGAGGAAACGCCGTCTTCCGAGGATATGTCGGACACCGTGTATCAGTTGGAACAGCGTGTCAGCGCATACAGCACCGAGGCTGAGGTGTATCAGGTCGGCGACAACCGGATCACGGTAGAGATTCCGGGCGTGACGGACGCCAATGAGATTCTGGAGGAGCTCGGTTCTCCCGGTTCCCTGGAGTTCCAGACGACAGACGGCGAGGTCTATATGACCGGCGACTATGTAGTGGACGCACAGGCGGGCACCCAGACGGACAGCACAACCGGCGCTACGGAGTATGTCGTGGAGCTGACGCTGAATGACGAGGGCGCGGAGATTTTTGCAGAGTATACGGAAGAGTATCTGAACGATTATCTGCCGATTTATTATGACGGCGAGTGCATCACTTACCCGCAGGTTAACTCCGTGATCTCCAACGGTACCGCAATCATAAGCGGCATGGAGAGTTACGAGGAAGCGGAGATTCTGGCGACACAGATCCGAAGCGGTTCCCTGACACTGGAGCTGGAGGAGCTGCAGTCCGAGGTGGTCGGCGCCAAGCTGGGTTCTCAGGCACTGAGCAGCAGCATCATCGCGGCGGTTATCGGTATTCTGATCATCATTGTGTTTATACTGATCTTTTACCGGATTCCGGGACTGGCGGCATCCCTGGCGCTGCTGATTTATACCGGCATCCTGCTTTCCGTTTTACATCTGTATCATATCACGCTGACCCTCCCGGGTATTGCGGGTATCATCCTTTCCATCGGTATGGCAGTGGATGCGAACGTGATTATTTTTGCCCGTATCAAGGAGGAGATCGGTGCGGGGAAAGCGGTGAATAATTCCATCACCGGCGGATTTAAGAAAGCGTTCTCCGCCATTCTGGACGGCAACGTGACGACCCTGATTGCGGCAGTGGTTCTCTACCTGCGCGGTTCCGGTTCGATCCGCGGATTTGCGACCACCCTGGCGCTTGGTATCATTTTCTCCATGTTTACCGCACTTGTCATCACAAGATGGCTGCTGCGCGCGCTGTACGGCATGGGCTTTAAGGATAAAAAGTTCTACGGAGAGAAAAAAGAGGGAAAAATCATCAACTTTGTGGGCAAGCGTTTTATCTGCATCGGAATCTCGGTGGCAGTGATCGCGGCCGGGTTTGTCGGCATGGGCGCATACAAGGCGGGCAGCGGCAATGCCCTGAATTTCAGCCTTGAATTTATGGGCGGTACCTCCACGACGGTTACCTTTGATACAGACTATACGATCGAGGAGATTGATGAGGAGATCGTTCCCTATGTGGAGGAAGTGACCGGGGACAGCAACGTTCAGACTCAGAAAGTGGCGGACAGCACGGACGTGATCTTTAAGACTCGTACACTTACTCTGGATGAGCGGCAGGAGCTGGTCGACACACTTACGGAGAATTTCGGCGTCACCGAGGATGACATCGCGGAATCTCAGAATATCAGCTCGACAATCAGCAGCGAGATGCGCTCCGACGCGGTCTGGGCGGTGATCATTGCGACAATCTGCATGCTGATCTATATCTGGTTCCGCTTTAAGGATATCCGTTTTGCGGGCAGTGCGGTCATCGCGCTGGTGCATGATGTCCTGATTGTGCTGGCTTTCTACGCGCTGTCGAGAACCAGCGTGGGCACGACATTCATCGCCTGCATGCTGACCCTGGTCGGTTATTCCATCAACGCGACCATCGTTATCTTTGACCGTATCCGTGAGAATATGGCGGCGGAAGAGGGCAACCGGAATCCGGATATTAAGCAGGTGGTCAACAAGAGTATCACACAGACGCTTTCCCGAAGCATCAACACGTCTCTGACGACGTTTATCATGGTGCTGATGATCTTCATCCTGGGCGTGTCTTCCATCCGGGAATTCGCGGGACCGCTGATGGTCGGCGTGGTCTGCGGCGCATACTCGTCTGTATTCCTGACCGGTTCGATCTGGTATATGTTTAAGAGCAGGTCACTGAAAAAACAGGCGGCAAAGCTGGAGACGGCAAAGACTCAGAAGCAGGAGAAGAAATCAGTTAAGTCCGGTAAGAAGGCAGAAAAGAAGAAAAAGTAGAATACGCAGGAAAATGCGTAGGAAAAATGCGCAGAAAATGCGTTGTGAGTTCGGGGCCCGGTTGGATATGACCGGGCCCCGAAGCGGCTTGAAAAACAAATGCTCCCGGGTATCATATTGTTGTAGTACATTTTTGAACAACCCGAGAAATGAAGATAAAGCGGGAAAGTAGTGTAAAGAGCGAGCCGAGCAACCCGGGAAATATGTGAAATGGCAGATAATTGTGTCAGAATGGGAAATGTTGGAATGAAATTAGTGAAATAGAGAAACGGGTGTTGACTTGCAAAAAGGCAGGTAAATCAGGCATATGAGTAATATCGGCAATGTTTCGGAATGTATTTTGACTGCGTATCTGACAGCGGTCAATCTGATTGGTTTCACGGCCATGGGAATGGATAAGCACAGGGCGAAAAAGAGAAAGTGGCGGATTCCGGAAGCGCGCCTCTTCCTTTTTGCGGCAATCGGCGGCAGCCTCGGCAGCTGGATTGGGATGTATGTATTCCGGCACAAGACGCGGCACTGGTATTTTGTGGCGGGAATGCCGGCGATCCTGGCTTTGCAGATCTTACTGGGTGTGTTTATAATAATAACCGTATAGTGAAGTGTACCGGTCAGGTAGAAGTATATTCTGAAAGGTTTTTCTGGTTGGGTGGAAGAGAATAATAGAGAGTGCCGGAATCGGTGAAAGGCAGAGAAAAGTTCTACTGACCATATCGAGCAAGCCAACTGATGAAAAATCAGCGAATCAAATAATGAAAAATAAAGGTAGCGCCGGACAGAAAAATATAGTAGAATCTTAACAGATTGTGTTTTGGGATTACCTATGAGAAGGAGGAAACTATATTTTGCAGAAATATATGGAGTGTAAAAGAGGAAACTATGTCATAAGAGGGACGATTCATATTCCCGAAGGCGCTTCCGCCGCCTCTCCGGTGCCCATGACGGTCATCTGCCATGGGTTTACGGCCGACCGAAATGAGAACCTGTTTATTCATAAACGTCTGGCGAAGCGACTCTGCGCGGAGGGAATCGCGGCTCTCTGCTTTGATTTTATGGGGAGCGGCGAGAGTGACGGTGAGTTCGTAGAAATGTCTGTGCTGACGGAAGTGGCAGATGCATTGGCGGTGCTGGATTATGTGCGGACGCTGGATTTTGTGGATCGGGATCGCGTGGCTTTTCACGGCATGAGCCAGGGCGGTCTTGTCTCCTGCCTGACAGCGGCAGCAAGGCCGGATCAGGTTCGCGCTCTGAGTCTGTGGGCGCCGGCGCTGTGTATTCCGGATATGTGTCACGGAAATGAGCTGCTGGGCATTTCCGTGGATGGAATCAGCGAGAAAGGGTATATTGATTTCCGGGGAGAAAAGCTGGGCTGCATCTATGTGGAGGATGGCCGGAAAGTGAATGTCTGGGATGATATTCAAAAGTACAAGGGACCGGTGCAGATCGTTCACGGAACTGCGGATACGGCGGTAGATTTTTCGTATTCTGTCCGTTTGAAGGAGGTGCTGGGCGACCGGTGCGCGCTGTACCCCGTGGAGGGCGCGGATCATGATTTTGCGACGCTCTCCTATAATCAGCAGCGCCTGGATTATGCCGTGGGATTTTTAAAGGAGAGTTTTTTATAAAGTGGGAGGTTGTATATGAGAGCAAGTGGAATTTTGCTTCCGGTCAGCAGTCTTCCTTCCCGGTATGGGATCGGAGGATTTACGAAGGAAGCATACGATTGGATTGATTTTCTGAAAAAAAGCGGGCAGACATTCTGGCAGATTCTGCCGCTGGGACACACCAGTTACGGGGATTCTCCGTATCAGCCGTATTCGACGATTGCGGGGAACCCTTATTTTGTGTCGCTGGATGATCTGATTGAAGAAGGGCTTCTGACAAAAGAGGAGTGTGACGCGGCCGAGCTGGGGACGAATCCTTCCTACGTGGATTACGGGAAACAGTTTGAAAACCGTTATCCGCTGCTGCGTAAGGCATATCAGCGGGATAAGAAAAAGGACCAGACCGGTTTTGAGGCTTTCCGGGAACAGGAAGCGGACTGGCTTCCGGACTACGCGCTGTTTATGGCGTTGAAAGATAAGCACGACAAGAAGGCCTGGTACGAGTGGAAAGAACCCTATAGAAAGCGGGATCCGAAGGCTCTCGCGGAGGCAAAGAAAGAGCTGGCGGATGATATTTCTTTCCATGCCCATGTACAGTACTGGTTTATGAAGCAGTGGACAAAGCTGAAGGCTTACGCGGTCAGCCGGGGGATCCGCATCATCGGGGATTTGCCGATCTATGTAGCGCACGACAGCGCAGATGCCTGGACGAACCTGCAGCTGTTTCAGTTTGACGAGGACTTAAATCCGAAGTCTGTGGCGGGAGTTCCGCCTGATTTCTTTTCCGAGGACGGTCAGCTCTGGGGCAATCCGCTTTACGACTGGGACTATCACAAAAAGACAGGATACGCCTGGTGGATTGGCCGCATCCGGCATGCTTCTGCACTGTACGATGTGATGCGCTTTGACCATTTCCGGGGCTTTGACGAGTATTATGCAATTCCATACGGAGAGACGACCGCGAAAAAAGGCAAGTGGTGTCCGGGTCCCGGCATGGAGCTGATGCGGGCGATCGGGGAGAATGTGCCGGATGTTGAGATTATCGCGGAAGATCTTGGCGTAGTTACCGACAGCGTGAAAAAGCTGGTGGCTGACAGCGGTTATCCGTGTATGAAGGTGGTGGAGTTTGCCTTTGACAGCGACAGTGAGAATGCTTTTCTGCCGCACAATTATGACACGACAAACTGTGTCGTCTACACCGGCACCCACGACAATGAGACACTGTTTCAGTATGTAACCGGCGCTTCCGAGAGGGAACGGGAGCATATTAAGAATTATATGAACCGGTTCTGGGATAATGATGAGCAGTTGTGCGACAATCTGGTGCGCCTGGCGATGCTCAGTATCGGAAAGTATTGCATTATTCCGATTCAGGATTATCTGCATCTCGGCAAGGAGGCGCGGATCAATTTCCCGTCCACCACAGGCGGCAACTGGGAGTGGCGTCTGACAAAAGATCAGATCACGGAAGAGTTGTCCCGGTTTATCGCGAACGTTACGAGAGTGTCCGGGCGCTGGTCGAAGCCACAGCCGGAGAAGAAAGAGAGCAAAAAGACAGTGGAGGAAGTCACTGTGGAAAATGAGGATTGTGAAGCGGCCGAGGAGAAAGGTGCGGGGAAAGAATCCGAGTTGAGTTGAAGTGTTTTGCCGCTAAAGATGACGCAGTAGAGTGGGCTTGATTTTATTTACAACTATCGTGCGGACAATATTCATTTGATTGAAAGTATCGTCCGTATACTTTTCGGTGCTATACGGACAAAAATTGCAAAAATGGCGTTTTTGTCCGTAAGTTTTTCTATGCTGTACGGACTAAATTTGCATAGACGGCGTTTTTGTCCGTAAATTTTCCTGTGCTATACGGACGAAACTTGCTCAAACGGCATTTTCGTCCGTAAATTCTATTATGCTGTACGGACTAAACTTGCATAAACGGCGTTTTTGTCTGTAAATTTTCCTGTGTTATACGGACTAAACTTGTATAGACGGCATTTTTGTCCGTATGGGGAGGCAGTGTCTACGGACATCTTTCGCAAATGAGTAGTTTTTGTCCGTATAATCTGTCAGAAGCACCCTCATGGCAGATTTGCCGCAGCCGCTTGCGCACGACCTGCCGCAAAACGGCACTATATCTTAGGCAG
The DNA here is from genome assembly GCA_021204005.1 of Clostridiales bacterium. Lineage (GTDB taxonomy): Bacteria > Bacillota > Clostridia > Lachnospirales > Lachnospiraceae > Eubacterium_I. Next base: position 11,771 of record JAJQAD010000079.1, on the reverse strand, counting down.
ATCACACGCTCACACCGTCTTCAAATACTCCAGCCCCTGTATGGAAATCCCCCACAGGATACTGCCGACTTCCTCCGTGCTGAGCTTATAACCGCTGCAGACCCAGTTTTCCAGCACGCCGATGACGCCGGAGGACATGTAGGCGTAGGCGTAGTCCAGCAGGTCCATGGAGGCGTTCGGGTACATTTTCTTCCACATCTGCATACTGTTCTCATATCCCAGGTAGAGGAGCTGGCGGATGAAAGAGGAATCCCCATGGGGACCGATCAGAACCTGGCAGAGGTCCTTGTTATCGTCTACCAGGCGGAGAAGGTCGCTGTACCAGTCTTCCTTGCTCAGGGTGACGACGACATTTTCAAACAATTCTGTCTGTATACTCGAGAGCAGTGAGTATACATCCTCATAGTATGAATAAAAGGTGCTGCGGTTGATATCCGCGAGTTTGCAGATATCCGTGACAGTGATTTTGTTGATCGGTTTGTCCTGCATCAGGTCGAAAAGCGCCTGCCGGATGACTGATTTTGTGTACTGTGTTCTGCGGTCTTTAGCCATTATAGTTTCTCCATTTCGTGTGATTAATTGCCGGAATTTTATCTGTCTTATTACATTTTGCAGCCTTGCATTTCGCGTGCCCATCTGCCAGTCTGTTCACGACATTTTCAAAGTAAAAACAATGTAATATGGTTTTGTCAATTTTCCGACAAAAAAGAATTCCCGTGTGGGATAATTGACATAAAAAATAAAATTGTCGGTTGATATTTCTTTTATATTGATTATAATATACAAAAGTTGATAATGCAACAATATGTTGGAAAAAAGACAGAGGGTTATAAAACAGACACCATTTGGTAATTATACAGAATGACTATTTTTTAACACGATGTCAGAATCCAGTACGGGGAAACATCAGCTGTATGATTGAGTTGAAAGGAGATTTTTACAGTGGCGAGTTTATCACACAATATGCAGAGAAAAGCGTTTGGCACGGCCATCGACGTCGTGTTAAAGCGATTAAACAAGAATCGCGAGAAAGGGTATCTTCAGGTTCTTGACCTGGCGCAGCGGTTTATGGGCGACAACTTTAAACCGGAAACCTACGAAAACATCCGCGCGATGATCCAGGATCCGGACAACAAGTGGGTTCGATTCACCAACAAGATGCTGGATGAGCTGGATCCCCATGTGGCGAAGATGACCATCTTAAACCTTGGATTTGAGGCTGCTCTTTACGGGACAAAGGTTACCCGTGAAAAGAGAAAAGAGCACCAGTGCAATATCCCGTGGCTGATCCTGATGGATCCCACCAGTGCCTGCAACCTGCGGTGTACCGGCTGCTGGGCCGCGGAGTATGGATATAAGATGAACCTTACATACGATGAGATGGACAGCATCGTGACACAGGGTAAGGAGTTGGGCGTGTATTTCTATATGTTCACCGGCGGTGAGCCGCTGGTGCGCAAGGCGGATCTGCTGAAGCTGGCGAAGAAGCACAATGACTGTGAGTTCCACAGCTTTACCAACGGCACGCTGATCGACGAGGACTTCTGCAAGGAAGTCCAGAAGCTGGGCAACTTCTCCTTTTCCCTGTCTCTGGAGGGACTTGAGGAGGCCAACGACGGCCGCCGCGGTGAGGGCGCGTTCCAGAAAACGCTCGCAGCGATGGATCTGATGAAAAAATACGGACTGTTCTTCGGAACCTCCGTGTGCTACACGAGAAAAAATATGGACGCCGTTACCTCCGATGAGTTCTTTGACCTGATGATTGAGCATGGCTGCCGTTATGCGTGGTACTTCCACTATATGCCGGTGGGACATGAGGCGGATGTCGATCTTCTGCCCACCATGGAGCAGCGTGAATACATCCACAAGCGCGTCCGTGAGGTCCGCGGCTGGGAGGGCGGCAAGCAGATCATGCTGCTTGACTTCCAGAATGATGGTGAGTTCGTAGGAGGCTGCATCGCCGGCGGACGGAACTATTTCCATATCAATGCAAACGGCGACGCGGAGCCTTGCGTGTTTATCCATTATTCCGGAGCAAACATCCGCGAGAACACGCTGCTCGAGTGCCTGCAGCAGCCGCTGTTTATGGCATACCGTGATGGCCAGCCGTTCAATGAGAATCACCTGCGCCCCTGCCCGATGCTGGAGAATCCGGAGAAGCTGCAGGAGATGGTACACAAATCAGGCGCTCATTCCACAGACCTGCAGGCTCCCGAGACGGTGGAGCACCTCTGCGGCAAGTGTGAGGATTATGCGAAAGACTGGGCGCCTTACGCAGAGAAAATCTGGAATGAGAACCACTTTGTGAAAAAGGGCTACACGAACTACAAGGATACCATCTAATATAAAAATACGAACGGGAGGATATGAGAATGGCTGATCTGAAACATGCCGCTGCGAGAAAATCTTTTGAGGTTGCTTTTAACGGCGTATACAAATATATCAACAAGAACAAAGAGGAAAACCTTGTCAAGCTGATGAACATGGCGCGGAAAATCGCCGGCAAGAACTTTCCAGATACCTTCTGGGAGAATGCAAATGAGGTCCTTGGCGATCCGAACTGCAAGTGGACCCAGCAGATTTACGATGCGTTTGACAAGCTGCATCCGAACCTGGTCAAGACCCACGTGCTCAACATGGGATTTGAGACCGGCCTGACCGGCTTTAAAAAAGTCAAAGAAAACCGCGAAAAGTACAACTGCAACGTGCCGTGGCTGGTATTGATGGATCCCACCAGCGCCTGCAATTTAAAGTGCACCGGCTGCTGGGCCGCTGAGTACGGCCACAACCTTTCCCTCAGCAATGAGGAATTGGACCGCATCATCACCGAGGCGAAAGAACTGGGTATCCATTTCTTCATCCTGACCGGCGGCGAGCCCATGGTCCGCAGAAAAGATATCCTGATGCTGGCAGAGAAGCACAATGACTGCGCGTTCCATATCTTCACCAACGGTACGTTGATTGACGAGGAAGTCTGCAAGAAAGTGCAGGAGCTGGGCAATATCTCCTTTGCCCTTTCGGTTGAGGGATATGAGGAGACCAACGACGACCGCCGCGGACAGGGCGTGTTTGAGAAGGTTATGCACGCCATGGATCTGATGAAAGAGTACGGGCTGATCTTCGGCACTTCCGTCTGCTACACCAGCAAGAACTACAAGGTGGTTACCTCCGACGAGTTCCTTCAGATGTTGGTGGACAAGGGAGCGATCCTGTCCTGGTTCTTCCATTACATGCCGGTTGGAAAAGACGCAAGCACCGACCTGCTTCTGACGCCGGAACAGCGTGAGTACGTGGTAAAGCGTGTGCGTTACGTCCGCAGCAGATACTGCCCGATCAAGCTGTTCACCCTGGACTTCCAGAATGATGCGGAGTTTGTAGGCGGTTGTATCGCCGGCGGTAAGAACTATCTGCATATCAACGCCAACGGCGACGTGGAGCCCTGCGTATTCATCCATTACTCCGGAGCAAACATCCGGGAGAAATCCTTCCTGGAATGCCTGCAGCAGCCACTGTTCATGCAGTACCATGACAACATGCCGTTTAACAACAATATGCTGCAGCCCTGCCCGATGCTGGAGAACCCGGAGTGCATCGAGCGGATGGTCAAGGCATCCGGCGCACATTCCACCGATATGCAGGCGGAGGAGTCAGTGGAGGATCTGGTCGCAAAGACAAAGCCTTACGCCGAAGCCTGGGCTCCCACCGCTGAGAAGCTCTGGAAAGAGATCCAGGAGGACAAGACCAGCATGATCAAAGACGGCGCGGAGGTGTAAAATAGATTGTAACTGTGAAGGCACTGAACAGTTACAATAGATTTTGCGCCGGGGCTGCCCTTTGGGTACAATCGTTTATGCGAAGTACCAAAAGGGTAAACCGGTTACAGGCGGCATTTCATACACGAAAGAAAAGGACAGGGCATTACATGATACGGTAATGTTCTGTTCTTTTTGTATACTGAAAAAGATGGGGTAACCGGAAATAAAAAGAGTTTTTGTGGGATCTGACGGTTCACCTTGCAGGCATATCTTTTTTTTATATAATGATTAACAGTTGAACTTTTGGAATAATAAAACAGATGTATTTTAGATGAGCGGGAGGAAATTTCAGTGGTTATTTTAAAGGAAAAAGTCACGTTGGATGAGTTGATGCATATAGAAACTCAGACGTTTTTCTATGATATGATGAAGTGTGTTGTTGATGTGGGAAAAGGGCTTCTGGCTGTCAATGCGGAATTGCATGCAGATCTGGAATCGTATCTGCTGGAGCAGGGATCCCGTCAGTCTGATTTATATGGATTTAATATTCTGGAGGATGGTGAGATTGAATTTGATTCGTTAATTAATCCGCCCCGCAACAGAGAAGCGGGGTTTCCACGGGCAGGAAGATATGTCGCAGACCCGGAGGCGAGAAAACGGATTGAGGAGGTGGTGGATCAATGGCTGCAGAGGTAAAGTGGTGGAATCTGTCCATCGGTGAGCAGATCGGCAACGCGGGCAGCGAGGTTTCCAGGGCAATTCGGAGGAAGAATAAACATGATATGCAGGGAGCACAGGAATTCTGTATCCATGCGATTGAGATGCTGGGTTATACAAAACAGGATCCGAAAAATGTAAATCGCAGAGGAGAATTGTCCAATGCGCAGGAGGAAATCCTGGATTATATTTTCGGAGATAACCTTTATAAGAATGACGATGAATCCATTATGAAATGGTATAACGCTTTTTTGTAAAAGGTTTTGCGAAGGAGACAGTGATGAACAAGAATGAAATTACAGAGATAAAAAAACAGTTTACGAAAGAGCGGTGCTGCATCACCCGCATGGCAGGCTGCTACGTCAATGCGGAGAAGGAAAAAGTGCTGCAGTTTAAGGAGCCGTTTCTCTCCATCCCGGAGGAGGAGATGTACAAGTATCTGGATATTTTCCGCAAGGCGTTTTCCGGTGCGATCGGAAAAAATCTGCTGAACCTGAAATTCCCGTTAGACCAGGAGATGGGGGACGGCACCCAGAAGCGCCTGCTGGTGCTGCGGGACGGGGAGCTGAAAAATGACGAGGTTCTGGACGCGTTTTATGACCAGGTGATTGAGACCTGGTATCACCCGGAAAATTATCTGATTCTGCTGATCCACGGCGCGTATGATATCCCGGCGAAGGCGTCCGACGGGCTGATGATGGACGACGCCTCTGATTACGTATACAATTTTATTCTCTGCTGCCTGTGCCCGGTTGAGCTTTCCAAAGCCGGTCTCAGCTACAATGCGGAGACGAACAGTTTCCAGGATCGGATCCGGGACTGGATCGTCGGCATGCCGGAGCAGGCGTTTCTCTTTCCTGCATTTAACGACCGGAATACGGATTTACATAGCATCCTGTTTTACTCCAAAAACGCGAAAGAGTTCTGCCCGGAGATGATCGAGCAGTTCCTGGGGTGTACGCAGCCGCTGCCGGCGGCGCAGCAGAAAGAGTCCTTCCAGACGATCATTGAGGATGCCCTGGGGGACGCCTGTGTCTACGATGCGGTGCTGCATATTCATGACACTTTAAATGAGATGATCGAGGAAAAAGCGGACGACCCGGAACCGCTGGAGCTGGACAAAGCGGATGTTCGGAGGCTGCTGGAACGGTGCGGCGCCCCGGAGGAGAATATGGAGCGGTTTGAGCAGGAGTACGACGAGGAGATCGGCGCGCAGGCGACGGTCATGGCGGCGCATATCTCCGACACGAAAACCTTTGAGGTGAAGACGCCGGAGGTGACGGTGAAAGTGCAGGCGGATTGCGCGGATATGGTGGAGACCCGCATGGTGGACGGCGTTCCCTGCCTGGTGATTCCGCTGACCAATGAGGTGGTCGTCAACGGGATTCATGTGAAACAAAAAGTGGAGGAGTGAGGGCGTTTCCGCGTTTCTGGTTGCGGAGCAGGTGTTTTTTGAGTATAATAAAAAGAAATCAGGAAAGGATTTGTAATTATGCCAGCATTGCAGCAATGGGTTAATGACGATTTTACCTTGGAGCAGTATGAGAATCTTCCAGAGAATGAGAGAGTAGAAGTCTTTGAAGGTATCGCTTATGATATGGCCAGCCCATCACAGATTCATCAGACAATTCTCACGGAACTGCTTGTTTTGTTGCGCAATTACATCAAAGGAAAGAGCGGAGCCTGTTCCGTCTTTCCGGCTCCGTTTGACGTAAAGTTAAACGATGCGCCGCTTACAATTGTGCAGCCTGATATTATAGTGGTTTGTGACAAAGATAAACTGGATGGAAAACGCTGCAATGGTGCACCGGATTTTGTAATTGAGATTGTCTCTCCCGGTAATCCGTCGGATGATTATATCCGTAAGTTGTACTATTATAAGATTTATGGTGTCCGTGAATACTGGATTGTGGATCCGGGACGTAAAACAGTGACGGTCAATTGCTTTGAGAAGAATTTGATCAGTATAACCTATCCTTTTAGTTCTTCTATCAGAGTAAATATTTATGAGGATTTGTATATTGATTTTTCAGAGATAGAAGAGGTGTTGTAAGAAGGTTATAAACTGGCGCATCATAATATATGCCAATGTAAGATGCATAAGTTAGTTTGTGACGGTCCCTTATAACGTTTCCGGGCAGGAGTGCAGCATGCAGGAAGAACAGGCTTTAAAAAGAAGAATACTGGATCTGGCAAACCGCTGCTATCAGTCCAATGTCTACACATTTTCGGGCTTTTTAAACCAGGGCGACCAGGCGCTTTTCTATGAGATGGAGCGGGAGGTCTCCTTTGTCCCGTGGACACTGTTCGGCGGCGGTGAGGACTGCGAACGGCGGATACTCCGGTTTGGCTCGGAGGAGATGCTCGGCTATGAGGAAGAATTTCCCATCTCCTGTCTGGTCGTACAGCCGCTGATGCAGAAGTTTGCCGACAATCTCACGCATCGGGATTTCCTGGGCGCTTTGATGAATCTGGGAATTGAGCGGGATGTTCTGGGAGATATTATAGTAAAGGATAATGTCGGATATGTATTCTGCGAGGATGCCATGGCGGCGTTTTTGCAGGAGCATCTGGATAAGGTGAAGCATACCAGTGTGCTCTGTGAGATCACAAAGGAGTGCCCGGCAGCCGCCAGACCGGTTTTTTCTGAGGAGGAGCTGGTGGTCAGCGCGGAGCGCTGCGATGCGGTGGCTGCGAAGGTGTACAACCTGTCGCGCAGCCAGAGCATCCGGCTGTTTCAGGCAAAGAAAGTGTTTGTCAACGGGCGGCAGTTTGAGAATAACAGCGGTGCCTTAAAGCCCGGGGATGCGGTATCCGTCCGCGGGTTCGGAAAGTTTATATTTGATGGATGTTTAAATGAGACGAAAAAAGGCCGGATCCGCGTGAAAATCCGGCGTTATGTCTGACGGTTGAAAAGCAGCCGGCAGGCGAAAAAAGGTATTACAATAGTCGGATCGTTGAAATGAGTTCGTTCATTGAGTAATGTAAGAATGGTTTTATGGAGAAAGAAAAGAAAAAGAAACGGAAAAAGAAACAACAGTTTGAAACAGAATATTTAAAAGAAAAGTCTGATGCAGCAGGTCATGTTTACGACAATTCCCACGAGATCCGCTGGGCGAAGCTCGACAATACGGCGCACCTTTTCCCGGCTATCGCAGGGGAAAGCATGACCAATGTCTATCGCGTGGCAGTCTATCTGAATGAGGAGATTCAGCAGGGAATCCTGCAGGAGGCTCTTGATATTGTTCTGCCCAAATTTTCTATTTTTAACTGCCGCCTGCGCCAGGGATTTTTCTGGTATTATTTTGAGGAGAACGGAAAGAAAGCGCCCCGGGTGGCGGAGGAGAGCACCTATCCCTGCCGGTATATGGAGGAGAACCGCAACCGCAATTATCTCTTCCGTGTCACCTATTACGGAAAGCGGATCAATCTGGAGGCGTTTCATGTTTTGACGGACGGCACCGGAGCCTTTTACTTTTTAAAAGAGCTGGCGTATCAGTATCTGCGCCTGTCTCATCCGGAACTGCAGGAAAAGTACGGGGATGGCCTGAGCAGTGAGACTTCCCTGAATACGGAGGACAGTTATCTCCAGAACTTTAAAAAAACCCGGTTTTCCGGCGGATACAAGGCCGGCAGGGCTTTCATATTAAAAGGGCCGTTGTTCCCCGCAGACAAAATGGGGGTTATTCACGGACATATGCCGGTGGAGGAAGTAAAAGCTGCGGCGAAGCGCTATGACGCTACCCTGAATGAGTATCTGGTGGCGGTTTTCCTTTGGGCGGTCTATCAGGTTTACTTAAAGGGGATGCCGTCAAAAAATCAACTTTCGGTCAGCGTGCCGGTGAACCTGCGCCCGTATTTTCAGTCGGTGACGACGAAGAACTTTTTTGTGATGGTGACGGCGATTTTTCATCCGACAAGGGAAAATCAGCCGTTTGAGGATGTGATGGAGGCAGTGAAGACTTCGCTCCGGGAGCAGATGACAAAGGAGCATCTGGAGGAAGTGCTCTCCTACAATGTGACCGGAGAGCGAGCATTGATTCTGCGGACATTGCCGCTGGTCTTTAAAAATCCGGGCATGCGTGGCATCTACAACATGCATGCGAAGGCGAACACCGCTACCGTGACGAACATGGGAAACATTACCGTGTCGCCGAAGTATCGGGAGTATATCGAGCGGTTTGATGTGCTGCTTTCCCGTTCTATAGGGCAGAACCTGAAAATGGCGCTCAGCTCTTATAATGGTACACTCTCCGCGACCATCACCTCCGCGATGAAAGATACCAGGCTTCAGCGTGCGTTTTTCCGGTATCTGACTTCGCAGGGAATATCCGTGACGATTGACACCAATGGGGTATATTATGAATGATACAATGGGAAAATTGTAATCCTGGTATCATGGAGTAGAGGAACACGAGTCAAACGAAACAAGAGGAAGTGGTTTTATTATGAGTATGTGCAAAAACTGCGGCGTGCAGCTGCGTGACCCGGTTCCGATCTGCCCTCTCTGCAAGTGTATCGTAGAGCAGGGGGAGGGGGAGGAACTCAGCCGGATCTACCCCTACCTGGACGCGGAACGCGGAATTAAGAAGATGCAGCTGGCTATGAGTATTTATCTGTTTGCGGCTATCGCGGCGGAGGCGATTCTCTGCGTGATCAATTATATGATAGATGGACCGGCAGCGTGGCTGATTCTCATCGCAGCATTTCTGATCTACGGTTATATCACGTTGAAAGTGTCAATCCAGATGCACACCGGCTACCGGCTGAAGATGTTCCTGCAGATTCTGCTGGGGGTGGCGGTGCTGTTTGTCATTGATCTGGAAACCGGGTTCGGCGGATGGTCTCTGAACTATGTGCTGCCTGCCGCTTATATCCTTGTGGATGTGACTATTATCATTTTAATGCTGGTAAACAACCGGAACTGGCAGAGTTATATCCCTCTGCAGATTCTGGATATTGTGTTTTGTATCATCCCGTTTGTGCTGTATCATTTCCGGATTGTGACAAACCTGATTATGCCTCTGATTGCCATAATCATTGCGGGGCTGACCTTTGCCGGGACGCTGATTGTAGGCGGACAGCGCGCACGTTCGGAGCTGTACAGACGCTTCCATGTGTGATGCCAGGGTCAAAAGGTCATGAACGGAGCGCTTACGATCCGATTCATGACTTTGAGAGCAGGTATCGCACACTGTAAGGGCTTTATGTTCCTGAAGTCATGATAGTACCATAAGAGAGAGGCGGAGTTTATGCATCAGTATGAAAACACCCCGCAGGGGCGTGTGCTGCGCGAACTGGTTGCGCGGATGCATTCGGACAACCTGATCGGGCGTAAATTAAGAAGCGGAGAACTGCGGAAAAAAATGGCGGAGCCGGAATGGAAAGTACCGAACGGTTATTCACTTTCTGTGATTGAACAGCAGGATTTTTCCATGGAGCTGCTGGAGCCGGATACGCCCGGGAACAGAATGGTTGTGCTGCAGCTGCACGGCGGCGGCTATGTGGGAAAAATGATCAACATTTACCGCAGTTTTGCGGGATTTTACAGTGAACTCGGGCATGGAATTCCGGTGCTGACGCCGGATTACCGCGTTGCGCCGGAGGATCCTTATCCGGCTGCTCTGCAGGACGCCGTCAGTGCATATGAGTGGCTGCTGGAAAATCACTGGACGGAGGATAAAATTATTCTGGCGGGAGATTCCGCGGGAGGCGGACTGGTGATGGCGCTCTGTATGTATCTGAAAGACCGGAAACGCCCGCTTCCGGCAGGAATTGTTGCCATGTCGCCGTGGACGGATCTGACCCTGTCCGGCGAATCTTACCGCATGAATTACGCTATCGATCCGGTGTTCGGCAATACAAAGGACAGTCTGATCTACAATAAAGACTATGTGGGTGAGGAGGATACGACCAATCCCTATATTTCTCCACTTTACGGCAATTTTACGGATTTCCCGCCGATGCTGATTCAGGTGGGAAGCTATGAGATGCTGCGGAGCGATTCTGAGCTGGTGGCGGAGAAGGCAAAGGCTGCCGGGGTGAAAGTGCGGCTGAGCGTCTATGAGGGTATGTTTCATGTGTTCCAGATGTCGCTGCTGATGATCCCGGAGTCGCGCACGGCCTGGCGAGAGGTCGGAAAGTTCCTGGATGTGATTCAGGAGTATCATGAAGAACATCACCATTTTGATCTGGATGCGTAAAATTTATCATATCATAGGAAATCATACACTTTAACACTTTAAAATATCAAGGCCTTTGATATGATATAAAAAATGCCCCTCAGCGTGATTGTGTGTCTGAGGGGTATTCGTGTCTTAGGGGAAAGAAAAAATGACGGATTTTGCTCCTGATGCTGCTTTCTTAGCTTATTCTGCGGCAGTGTCGTCCGTCTCGTCCGTGGTTGAATCAGCAGTTGTGTCATCGGCCGTATCTGCGTTATCGTCCGCTGATTCGTCCGTCGTTTCCTCCGACGCGTCATCTGTGTCGGTGCCGTCCTCCGCGGAGGCGTCTTCTCCTTCAGAAGATTCATCGGAAGAGGCATCCTCATCCTCTGCGGAGGCGTCATCCCCGTCATCGACTGTCTCTTCGTCATAGGAATCGGACCATGGCGTAAGGTTCGCAAAGGAAAGCTGTCCGTTCTCTGTCAGGAAGATGGCTGCGCGGATGTCCGTTTTATCTGTCGGGATTTCAAGGATGCATTCGTTTTCATCCTCCGACGGCGTGTAAATTGTGAGAGCCGTGTAGTCGGAGGAAATCTTAAAAATAATATCGGAGGAGGCAATCACCTCGCCGGTGCTGTCGGTAATCTCACAGGTGAGAACAGTATTGCCCGGCAGCGTGCTGGCGTCGAGCTTACCGGAATCGTCCGTCACACCGGAGTAAACCTCGCCGTCCTCGCTGGAAAAAGTGATTGTGGCGGAGGTCAGCTTATCGCCGCCATTCTGATACCACACACTGTGCACCTGCAGGTTGCCGTCGGAAAGGTTGTCTGACTCAATTTCTGCGGAGAGAGTCGTATCCTCCTCATTGATGCTGGTGAGATCGACGGTGCAGCCGCTGCATAATAATATACTGCCTGCGGCCAAAGCGGCAAGCAGGGAAAGAAGCGCTTTCTTTTTCATATACTTATCCTTTCTGTGTTTTCTGTCCTATCTTAGCGTATAGCACTTATAAAATCAAGGCTTTTCACTAATCTTTCACCGATCTTTTCATGCTTTGGTTGACATTTTCAAATGATTGTAATTATAATCCTGTCTTTGACAGTTGGTACAGTTAGAAAATCGCTCCAAGCCTTGA
>JAJQAD010000124.1 GCA_021204005.1 Clostridiales bacterium | reverse complement strand
TATACAGGTAAATCCACGTTGTTACAAATGTGAGGTCACTTCATATTATCTTATCGTTGTCCGGGCTTCGCCCTATATCAGAGTACAGATGGGCATCCCCTTACATGCAAGCATGACGTGTCTACCCATCTGCACTCTGCTACACGGCTCATTGCTTGCGCTCATTATATCGTGATTCCATCACGATCCAATTCGTCACTCGTCAAATACATGCCAACATATATCTTCCTCATTTGCACTCACTACTTCATAGCGTGCAGGACAATTCCACTGCATCCTTGCAGCCGTTTTTCATCTCCGTGTCCTCGGCTTTTTCTTTTTTGAAGTGCTTCCCGACGAATTGCCGCTCTGCGGATTATTATCCTGCTGCCCCGGCACTTCCTTTCTGCGGACATACGCGATCGGTGAGCTCTGCTTGCCGTCAGACTTTTCCATCACGACCTCCAGTCCGTCAATCATCCGGATAAACTCACTGAACTTCCGGTATTTGCCGTAATTGCGCTCATCAAAATCCGGATATTTCCGGGTCAGCAGACGCCCCAGCTCAGACAAAAGCATACTGCCATCCTCATCCGAATTCTTATCAATAATATCAAAAATCGTACGCTTGATTTTGGACAGCTTGGTGATCGGAGAAGTCTCCACTGAGGTATCTTCCTCCTCCGCAGCCGCGGCATCGCCGTTTCCGCTCTGCTCCTCCTCCACGGTATTCTGGAAGAGGACATCCAGAACCTTAAACTCCTCGCAGGAACGGACAAAGGCTTTTGGCGTCTTGGACTCGCCCATACCGATGACAATCTTTCCCGCCTCCCGCAGGCGCATCGCCAGCCGGGTAAAATCGCTGTCCGAAGACACGATAATAAACCCGTCCACATTGTCCGTATACAAAATATCCATCGCATCGATGATCATCGAAGAATCCGACGCATTTTTCCCCGTGGTGTAGCTGTACTGCTGCATCGGAATGATAGAATTCTCCAGCAGGCACTCTTTCCATGTCTTCTTCGTCCGATCCGTCCAGTCGCCGTAAGCCCGGCGGACACTGACCCCGCCGTAAGACTTCGCTTCATTTAACATCACCGATACATACTTCGGTGAAATATTGTCCACATCAATCAGTAAAGCAAATTTTTTTCTTCTGCCATTCTTTCCCTCCATATTCAATTAAGCATCCTGCGATATATGATCACACTCAAACGCGCATCACTTTATTGATTTATCCGTTGACCTGCAAAATACAGAATCATACTCTCACACTTTTCTGATACCAACTCGAGCCCACTACAATTCAGACGATACTGTCCGCGCCTCAAGCCGATATTTCCGCGGCGTCATCTGAAACTGCCTTTGAAAAATCCGATGAAAATAACTCTGGTTTTCATATCCCACGGCCAACCCCACATCCAGCACCGACATGGATGTGTGTGTAAGCAGATAGGCCGCCTGGTTCAGCCGTTTTTCCTGCAGAAGCTCCGTATAAGTCCGCCCTGTCTGCCGCCGGATCTCCCGGGAAAGCCAACTCAGGTCATAGTGCAGAATCTGTGCCAGCTCAGACAGCTCCCCGTCCCGGTAATGCTCCTCCACATAACGGAGGACGGAAAGCACCAGCTGCTGCTCGCCCACGGCGTCCGTCTCCATCCTGTCCATGTGATTCATCAGCTGCAAAAACAAAAGACCCATCGTGATCTGGTTCGTGCTGCGCTTATTCGGCTGCCGGTTGTGCAGCGTCCAGATCAGATTCTCCACCAGATTCTGCACCGGCAGCACATCCGCGACCTTAAAATGCATATAGCCCGCGCCCCCGGCATCGCTCCTTAAGCAGTTTACCACAAACTCCCGCAGGGCATTGGGCTCATCCGTCATCATCCGGAGCACCTGATCAAAAAACTCCGGCAGGATAATAAAATTCACTGCCACATCATCCATCCCGGCCGGAAAAATCTCCTGCTCGGCCTGCTGATTCAGCAGCAGAAGTTCTCCGGCTGCCAGAGTCACATCGTGCCCGTTGATCCGCTGACGGGTGGAACCGGAACACATATAAATCATTTCCACATAGTCGTGGGTGTGTTTCGGGAAATGGACAAAACGGGTGTGCTTGCGCACCTCTATGAGCTTGCCGGAGTCCAGCAGCCGCCGCGCTTCCACCATCCGGATCTCCCCGCTGGTTTCCTCCGATGTATATAATTCCCTGTCGATCTTCGGCTTCCCCCGCAGAAGCTTTTCCTCCTCCGGGGTGATTTTTTTCAACTCTCCATATAGAGTTCTGTCCATACTCCGTACCCTCAGCACACTTTTTCTGCTTTCCATATAACCATACCACATTTATCCATAGAAAGGAACTGAATTTTTGTCGCGATAATGATTCCGATCCAAATTGAAAATGCTGCAGATGCTGTAAATTTCCCCAACTCGGAATAATTACAAATTGCTATCTTTCCTTACTCTGTGGTATACTATCCTTAAATTCGGAATAACAGATTTTGAAAGGATGAACAGAATGCCGTTACTCAAGGAATACGATTATACCATCGACGATATCTATGACCTGCCTGACGGACAGCGCGCGGAACTGATCGACGGGCAAATCTATGACATGGCTCCGCCGACCCGACGTCACCAGGGCCTTGTCATGAGCCTGGCCACCATTATTAATAACTATATCTGGAAAAACGGCGGTCCCTGCCGGATTTATCCTGCCCCTTTTGCAGTAAAGCTGAGCGCAGATGACCGCACCTATGTGGAACCGGATCTGTCCGTTATCTGTGACCCGAAAAAACTCACAGAAAAAGGCTGTACCGGCGCGCCCGACTGGATCCTGGAAGTCGTCTCCCCCTCCAGCAGACGGATGGATTACTCCATCAAATTATTCAAATACCGCACAGCTCGTGTCAGGGAATATTGGATTCTGGATCCGGAGAGAAACCGTATCACCGTGTACAATCTGGAAGGTGATGATGTCAACGAATATACCTTTACGGACACTGTACCATCCGTTATCTATCCGGATTTATCCGTTGATTTCTCCGGGATATCATTCTGACAAGACACAGGGCGCATGCAGACGTTACAGCGATTAAGCGCAATTTTTGCCAATGTAGAAATTGGGTTGTATGCTCTGCAGAGTATCCGACCGCACAGTCAGGAATATTTCTTGAATGTTACGGAAAATCTGCAAAAATCACAACAGGTAATGAAGAAAGACAGATAAAATGAAATTAGGAAATTACAAAGGACTTCGCGTCCGGCGGCCGGACCTCACGATAACAGAAGCACAGGTCGACCGGGTTTTAAAAAAAAGAGCAGCGCAAAAACGCCGTGGTATACAACATCGACGACCGCCCGGCCGACTGGGGCGACCAGGCCGTGATCGACTTTGTCCTCCGCTGTGATGGAAAAGCCGTCGCCAACGGGAAACGGCACAACTATCCCCTGCTTCTCGGCTCCCATACTTTTGTCAAAGGATTCGAGGAGGTCATCATCGGGCATCAGATCGGAGATGTGTTTGAAGTTGCCACTACCTTTCCCTTAAACTATCGCGTCAGCGAGCTATCGGGGCGGGTCGGAGTTTTCAGCATTCGTTTAAACGCAATCCGTCTTCCGGAATACCAGGCACTGGACGATGATTTTGCCCGGGATTTTTCTGACTTTGACACGCTGGGAGAGTGGCGCGGCGCAATCCATGAGGAACTGACAGAGCGGCGGCAGATTTCCGCCAACGAAAAAATGTCCCGTGAACTGTTAGATCAAATCATCGCTGACTCAAAGATTCCCATCGACCGCAAGCTGAAAAACGATGTGTTCGAGTCCCTGTATGAAGATTTCCTCTTTGAACTGGAAGACAACGGCATGTCCCTGGAAACTTACTGCAAGCGTTCCCGGCAGACACCGAAGCAGATCCGCAGTCAGAAAATGGAGGAAGCGGTCCGTATCATCCAGTCCGAATCTGTCCTCCACGCCATCATCGACCAGGAACATCTGCTGGTCTCCGCGGAAGAAATTTACGAGGAAATGACCGCACTGGCCGAGGAAGAAGGCGAGGATTACGATACTTTTACCCAGATGATCGGCGAGGAAGAGATGGACAGCATTCTGGATCAGCTTGGTCTGGAGAAAGCGATGCAGTTCGTGATGGATCACGCCGTTTATGTTGACGAAGACCCGTGCGCTGTTTTATAAAGAAAATCAATCTTAAAGACGCTCCGGATCAACCCATGCAGGCTAATCCGAATCTTACGCCGAAAAACAGGTATAAAAAACTCCTCTTACAGATACTAATCCCAGGTGAACTAAGAAACTGTCACCCGAAATCTGTGAAAGGAGTTTTATTATTATGTCTGATAAACAGAACAAAAATCCCGAGGACGGCTGCGACTACCTGGGCCAGTCCGCCTCCGCGACGGAACAGACCGGACTGATTCCCTCCGCTCCCCTTGAGAGAAGCGAAATCGAGGCGTACCGCATGATGTATCCCTACCCGCCGCCGCTTGTGAAAAAAGAAGACGATCACGCAAAATAATGTCTGCCCTGCGCAATCACTCACCGGCAACAGACAAATCGTACACTTTCTACACTACCTGGTGCTGCAGCCACTTCCGGCTCCGGAAACGGATACTGAAGATAATCCCCCGGACGGTCCAGTCGGTAAACATGCCGATCCAGACAGCAATCGGGCCAAACCCCTGCACCCGGCAGAGGTACACGCAGAGCGACACCCGGCAGACCCACATGCTGACCGTGGAGAGAATCATGGAAAACTTTACATCCCCGGCCGCCCTCATGCCATAGCCAGGGATAAAGGCCAGCGTCCAGACAAAGGGTTTTATGATCGTAATCCACTTCATCATAAAATAGCACAGATCCGCGCTGGCCTGCTCCATCCCCGCAATCTGCGTGACCGGTCTGGTCAGCGCAAACGTCATGAGAGCCGTGGCAAACACAGTCACTTCCGCGATCAGACTCAACTTAATGATATAATACACGGCCTGGTCTTTTTTCCCCGCGCCAATACACTGCCCGACAATCGTCATCAGACCGATCCCGATTCCCAGCGCCGCCACACTGTTCAAATACTCCAGGATATTAGTCATGGCCTGCGCGGAAATGGCAGTCGTTCCGAGCGTGGAAACCGTAGACTGGATCGCCAGCTTTCCGAACTGGAACATCCCGTTCTCAATGCCGGTCGGAATGCCCACCGAAAGTATCACTGCAATCAAGGCCAGCTCCGGCCGGATTTTTGCGTAATTCCGTATTACAATTATCTGCTTATCTCTCCGCTGCAGACAGATCATCACCACCGCCATGACAATCCTGGAAAACAAGGTGGAAAGTCCGGCTCCCAGCACTCCCATATCCAGGCCGAAGATCATGATTGCATTCCCTGCGATATTGATGCCATTGCAGATGACAGAGATGATCATGGGCATGCGGGAATTTCCCTCTGCCCGGAAAAAAGCCGCGTTAGCATTAAACAGCGCAATGAAAGGATAAGAAAGCGCGGTCACCAGAAAATAGGTCTGGGACGCTTCCATCACATCCGCCTCCACCTGACCGAAAATCAGCCGCAGCAGAGGATTGCGGAAAGCCACGCAGAGCACCGTAATCGCCAGAGAAATCACAAGCATCGTGAGGAATACCTGTCTTGCCGCACGGTTGCACTCTTCCTTCTCCTGCTTTCCCAGATACTGGGAGCAGACAATCGTACCGCCCGCCGCCAGAGCCAGGAACACCTGCAGCATCAGATTATTGATGGAATCCACCAGGGACACCGCCGAGATGGCTGCGCTGCCCACATTGCTGACCATCACTGTATCAATCGTGCCCATCAATGCATTCAGTACCTGCTCGATCATCAGCGGCACCAGAAGCAAAAGCAGGTCGTGATTATTGAATAGCAAATCCTCTTTTCTGATTCCCAGCTTTTTTAAAACCATGTCTTTCCCTTTCTCCGCGGCCGGTCATAAGATAAAACAGTACTAACCTGAATTCAGAGAATATTTTACACGTATTTTTCCAAAAAGCAACAGGAAATCTGAGATTATATTTTTATCATTTTTTGCAAAACGAAAGAGCAGACCATGTCTGCCCTTTCTGCTCTCGTGCGAATTACAACGCTTCTCATCTCATACTTTATTCTGCCAGCGCATCACATGTCAGCTGGTCAGATGCAAATAACGCTTTTAAATCCTCATATGTCGCATCCGCATTATAACGGGTCAGCACCGTCTCCAGGTCCTCCATGGTAATCTGCGCATTCGCAGCGTCTGCGGTTCCGATCAGAGATTTTTCTGCTACATTCGTCATGTCTTCTGCACTGTCAATCACATAATCAATACTGTCAATCCGCTCAGACGCTGTGTAGTCAGAATACATATTCCCTGTAATCGCGTTGTCCAGCATGGCAATCGACCATGCGATATCCTCAATCGGAGAAATGATGATCGCACCAATATTGCCATCTTCGCCGACATCAGCCTGCACGGACTCATCATCCGAGTATCCACCGCCAAATACCTGTGTTGTCTCAGAACAGTTTCCATTGGCAATCGCACTCTTTAAAGTAGGGTAAATGAAATCAACCGCATCCATGAATCCGATGATCGCGTCCAGGTCTCCATTTCCATCCTCTAAAAACCAGGACTCTTCTAACGTCGCAAACTCCAGGACTTTCACATCACCTACAATCTCAATCTGTTCGTCCTCAGATACCGTCGCGTTGTACTCCTCAATCTTTTCACGAAACACTGTCTCGCCTTCCGCATAACCGGGATATGCATAGGAAGGGAAAATCATTGTGGCAATTTTTTTATAACCTTTCTCAATCACATACTCGCTCCAGACTTCGCCAATGGTCTCGCCATCCACATGTCCGTCCGCGATTGTTCCCAGGAATTTTTCATTCGACGCACAATCGGCGCTGGTTCCGCCCTCGCCGTACACACTCTCCATATCTGTGCTGCATCCCACTACGTACAGCTCCGGATATTCCTCCATAATGTTCTGAATGCCGCCGTCCTGAGAACAGATCAGACCTACCACATCATCAGTCATGGCATTTTTCACCGCACTCAGGTTCTCAGCCGGATCGTTGTTGGAATCTCCGTAGACAACCTGAAATTCATACCCAAGCTCCGCGCAAATCTCTTCCGCATAAGCTACATAAGCATCATACTGCGCACCTGCGGAAATATTTGCCAGCCACATGATCGTACCCCCATCCGTCGATGCGGTTGTCTCTGTCCCCTGCTCTTCATCCGCGGAAGTCTGTGCACCCTCCTGTGAATCAGAGGAAGAAGTGCTCCCACATCCTGCCAATGTTCCGACTGCCAGGCAGCCTGCCAGCAGCGCCGCCGACAATTTTTTTACCAGTTTCTTTTTCATCGATGATCCTCCTTTTCTTTCTGGATACCGTGCCGTCATAAAAAGTGGCAATTTTTTTCTTTTTGATTTTAGTCACTTTTTATAGTATTCCCCCGAATATCCTCTGTTTTTTGTTATGTTTCACATTTTATAGAATGTCAGAGCTGCCGTCAATGGAGTTTCATTTCCCAATAGAGTAGCTTTTTTTTACTTTTATTATCCCAGGGTTTGTAATTCTTTCTCCAGCTGCTCTAATTCCGGATATGTTCTGCCCGAAAAAACATGCACCATAGTATCACCCAGGCTGCCCTGCAGCATCTGCGGAGGCATCATAATCAGCTCCGGCGCATACTGCAGGATTTTTTCCCGCGCCGCATCATCCGCAAGAAGCACATGAATATCCGTCTCTCTGGAATACTGTTTTTGCATCCCGCCGGGAAGAGGACAGATAAGCTCATACCGACCGGCCTGCAGCAAAAATTCTGCTGTTTTCTTTTCTTTATCCAGATTTTGCAGATGGTATGCTTTCCCATTCAGCAGCAAATAATCCCCGCAGATATTCTGCAGCGTCACATGCGCGCAGCTTCCATA
>JAJQAD010000173.1 GCA_021204005.1 Clostridiales bacterium | reverse complement strand
ATCCAGGCTTACGGCAAATTCCGCATTATTCCGAAAAATATGAATATTGATCTGCTCTCGGCCAGCGGGCACAAGATTCACGGACCGAAAGGCGTTGGTTTTCTCTATATCAAAGATAAGACGAAGATCCGCCCCATCACATTCGGCGGCGGCCAGCAGAAGGATATGCGCTCCGGGACGATCAACGCGCCGGGCATCGCCGGAATGGGCATGGCGGCGAAAGAAATCTACGGGAATCTGGATGAGACCGTTAACCGGATGTACGATCTGAAGGAATATTTTGCGGGGAAGCTTTCCGCGCTGGAGGATGTCACGATCAACGGGAAAACCGGCCGGGACAGCGCACCGCATATTGTCAGCGCCAGCTTTCCGGGCGTGAGAAGCGAGGTCCTGCTCCATGCGCTGGAGGAAAAAGGAATCTATGTCTCCGCCGGAAGTGCCTGCGCTTCCAATCATCCGGCTACCAGCACAACGCTTCTGGCCATCGGGCTGGACAGACAGCATCAGGAGTCCACGCTACGCTTTAGTTTCAGTGTTCATACGACGCGGGAGGAGCTGGATTACACGGTGGAAGAGCTTGCGAAGCTTCTTCCGGTATTGCGTAAATACAGACGTTTTTAAGAGTTTTGAAATAAGAAGGAGGCGAGGTATGTTCCAGGCATTTTTAATTAAGTACGGCGAGATCGCGATCAAGGGAAAAAACAGGCATGTCTTTGAGGAGGCTCTGATCCGCAACATCGAGCAGGCGTTAAAGCCGGTGGAAGGCGAGTTTGAGATCACCACGGAGCGCGGGCGTATTTATGTCACTGCTGTGGGTGATTATGATTATGATGAGACAATCGGAGCTCTGACGGAAGTCTTCGGTATCGTCGGTATCTGTCCTATGTGGCAGGTGGAGCTGAGCGATATGGAGCAGATGGCAAAGGATGTCCTCACCTATGTGGACGATGTATATCCGGATAAACATAAGAGCTTTAAGGTCCTCGCCAGACGCGCGGACAAGAGTTTCCCGTTGGATTCCCAGGAAATCAACCGGGAACTCGGAGGGATTATCCTGGAGGCTTTCCCGGAAATGCATGTGGATGTTCATCACCCGGAAATCCTTTTGAATGTGGAATTACGCAATAAACTCAATATATATTCGGAAGTCATTCCGGGTCCCGGCGGTATGCCGGTGGGTACGGCCGGGAAGGCGATGCTTTTATTGTCCGGCGGCATTGACAGTCCGGTGGCAGGCTACATGATCGCAAAGCGCGGCGTGACCATTGAAGCGACTTACTTCCATGCGCCGCCTTATACCAGTGAAAGGGCAAAGCAGAAAGTGGTTGATCTTGCAAAAATCGTGGCGCGCTACAGCGGACCGATCCGCCTGAATATCGTAAACTTTACGGATATTCAGTTATACATTTATGATAAGTGCCCACACGATGAGCTCACCATCATCATGCGCCGCTATATGATGAAGATTGCGGAGCATTTTGCGAAGGAATCGGATTGTCTCGGTCTGGTTACCGGGGAGAGCATCGGCCAGGTGGCCAGCCAGACGATGAAATCCCTCATGGCGACCAATGAGGTCTGCACCCTGCCGGTGTACCGGCCGCTGATCGCCTTTGACAAAAATGACATTATCGCGATTTCGGAAAAAATTGACACGTATGAGACATCCATCCTGCCATATGAAGACTGCTGTACCATCTTTGTGGCAAAGCATCCGGTGACAAAGCCGAATCTCAATATCATCCGCCGCTCAGAGAGAAACCTGAGTGAAAAAATCGGTGAGCTGGTGGAGACGGCGATCCAAACGACGGAGACAGTTCTTGTAGAGGCGGAGTAAATTTTTTTTTCATAGGACGAACTTTCCTATGAAATAAAAAAACGGGCGTCTGCAGGACGCCCGCGGTAAATTGCATTGTTTCTATCTGTGATTGAAATAAATCCGGCACTCTTTACTCGGCAATATATGCCTTCAGCGCTTCAATAACCTCCGCTGCCTGCTCGTCATCGGCATGGATAGAAAGCTCGATTGGTCTGGACAGATCCAGACTGAAAATGCCGAGCAGCGACTTGGCGTCGATCACATATCTGCCGGAGATGAGATCGAGATCATAGTCAAACTGTGAAATGTCTTTGACAAAGCTTTTTACTTTATCAATAGAGTTTAAGGATACGAGAACTTTTTTCATTGCTAACACCTCCCCGAAAGTTCATCCTGCTATACGGAACCATATCCACGCACATAATATCGTGATTTTTGGCAAAAGTCAACATAAATTAAGGTAATTAATAAGTAATTAATAAGTCAGTAATTGATATGAAAGATATGAAAGGATTTGATTTATGAGACGGGCAGCACTACACAGCCTGGGATGTAAAGTGAATTCCTATGAGACGGAGGCCATGCAGCAGATGCTGGAGGAGGCCGGATACGAGATTGTCCCATTTCATCAGAAAGCGGATGTTTATGTGATCAATACCTGCTCCGTCACGAACGTGGCGGACCGCAAATCAAGGCAGATGATTCACCGCGCCCGGAAGCTGAACCCGGAAGCCATCGTGGTGGCTGCCGGCTGTTATGTGCAGACCAGCCCGGAGCAGGCGGCGGAGGATGCCGCGATTGATATTGTGATCGGAAATAACTGTAAGAAGGATCTGATTGCGCTGCTGGAAGAATATGAGTGTAATTCCACTCAGAAGACCGATAGGTGCCGGGGTAAGGAGTTCTCAGATTCGATGATTGATTCCGAGACAGCGGTCTACCAGCCGCAGACGGCTCTTCTCGATATCAACCGGCCGAGCCAGCCTTATGAGGAACTGCATGTGGCCCACCCCGCGGAGCACACCCGCGCATTTTTAAAAGTGCAGGACGGCTGTAATCAGTTCTGCAGCTACTGTATTATTCCCTACGCGAGAGGGCGGGTGCGGAGCAGACGGATGGAAGATGTCGTCCGGGAGACGAAAGAACTGGCGGAGAACGGTTTTCAGGAAATTGTGCTGACCGGTATTCACCTGAGCTCTTACGGGATTGACCTGGGCTATACTCTGCTGGATCTGATCCGGAGCGTGCACGCGGTGGAAGGCATACAGCGGATCCGACTGGGTTCCCTGGAGCCGGGAATTATCACGGAGGAGTTCGTGAGCGAACTGGCGAAGATGGAGAAAGTGTGCCCTCATTTTCACCTTTCTCTGCAGAGCGGAAGCGATACAGTCCTGCGGCGGATGAACCGGAAATATACGACGGAAGAATATTTTCATAAATGTGAGATTTTGCGGCAATACTATGAGCATCCGGCGCTGACTACAGATATCATTGTTGGATTTCCGGGCGAGACAGAGGAAGAGTTTGCCGAGACCTGTGCGTTTGCAAAGCGCGTGTCCTTTTATGAGATTCACGTATTTCAGTATTCCAGAAGAAAGGGAACCGCGGCTGATCGGATGGAGGGACAGATTCCCTCTGTGGTCAAAGCGGAGCGCAGTCACCGGCTGATGGCAATCGCTGCGGAACAGAAAAAAAGCTTTGCTGCATGGTATGAGGGAAAGCCGGTTGAAGTGCTTTTTGAGGAAGCGGTTATAAAAGACGGCGAAACATTTTATGAGGGTTTTACCCCGGAATACGTGAAAATCCGGTACCGGACGGAGGAATCTCTGGAAAACAAAATAATGAAGGTTGAATTTTTTCAGATAATAGTATAGAATAAAAAGAGTGGGTGCACGAGAAGCCCGACCGAGTTGTTTACATGTATGAGGATGAAGAAATGCAGAATATTACGAACACACAGTATTTCAAAGTGCAGAAGGCACCGGATCTGAAAGTGGGGGACGTGCTCGAGATAGTCTACAAGGCGATGCTGGAGAAGGGATATAACCCGATCAACCAGATTGTCGGCTATATTATGTCGGGGGATCCTACATACATCACCAGCCATAACAACGCGCGCAGCCTGATTATGAAGGTGGAGCGGGACGAGCTGGTGGAGGAAGTGCTGAAGGATTATGTGAAGAAGCACGGATGGGAATAGGAGAGCGATCAATGCGGATCATGGGTCTTGATTACGGTTCCAAAACAGTGGGGGTTGCGGTGAGCGACCCTTTGTTTCTGACCGCGCAGGGCGTGGAGATCATACGGAGAAAATCTCCAGGAAAGCTCCGGCAGACTCTTGCGCGGATTGAGGAACTGATCCGGGAGTATGATGTGGACAGGATTGTCCTCGGATACCCGAAGCACATGAACAACTCAGAGGGAGAACGGTGTGAGAAGACCGTGGAATTTAAAGATATGCTGGTTCGAAGGACCGGTCTGGAAGTGATTCTTGAAGATGAGCGCCTGACCACTGTGATGGCGGACCGTGCCATGATGGAGGGAGGTATCCGCAGGGAGGACAGGAAGGATTATGTCGACAAGCTGGCAGCAGTTTTTATTCTTCAAAGCTATCTGGATTCCTGTCAAAACAGCGAGAACTGAGACATTTTTTTCATAATCTGCAAATAAAAAGAAATTGACAGGCGGATTGCCAGCAAATGTTTTCTGAAAATTAATCATAGGCGGGGTACATGTACCCGGCATAGTCATGTCAGAGAAAGAGCAGCAACATGGAGAACATTACATTTACGGACCCCGAATCCGGGGAGGAAGTTTTATTTTACGTATTAGAGCAGACATGTATCGGAGGAGCCACCTATCTTCTTGTGACCGAGGAGGAGGAAGAGGATTCTCTTGCGTACATTTTAAAAGAGATACAGACAGACGAGGACGATATCATCTATGCAATGGTGGAGGATGAGGTAGAACTGGGCACGATTTCAAAGGTCTTTGCCGAGATGTTGGAGGATATCGACATCGAGTGTTAAAGAAAATCTGTCAGGAATTTGCTATGATATATGGGATATATGAAAAGTATCATGCATTGAGTTTGCTTCTGCTGCAAACTGCAAATCAGAACGGAAATCTATTATAACGGAGGTAACTATTTGAAGAAACAGAACAATTCCAAATTGCGCATCATCCCTTTGGGCGGACTGGAATCCATAGGGATGAATATTACTGCCTTTGAGTATGGGGACAGTATTATTGTGGTGGACTGCGGACTGGCATTCCCGGAGGATGACATGTACGGCATCGATCTCTGCGTGCCCGTCATCACATATCTGCAGGACAATATTGAGAGAGTCAAAGCGTTTTTCTTTACACACGGACACGAGGACCATATCGGAGCGCTCCCCTATGTGCTTCTTGAGGTCAATGTACCGATCTATGCGACCAAGCTTACCATGGGGCTTATCGAGCACAAGCTGGAGGAGCATGATCTTCTCGATAAGGTGAGAAGAAAAGTGGTTAAGTACGGTCAGCATATCAATATGGGCGACTTCCGGGTGGAGTTTATCAAGACGAATCACAGCATTCAGGATGCGGCGGCGCTGGCTATTTATTCGCCGGCGGGTATCGTTGTGCACACCGGGGATTTCAAGGTCGATTATACGCCGGTTTACGGCGATGCCATTGATCTGCAGCGTTTTGGCGAGATCGGAAAGAAGGGTGTGCTGGCTCTGATGTGTGACAGCACCAACGCGGAACGTCCCGGGTTTACCATGACGGAGAGTACCGTCGGCAAGGTCTTTGATTCGATTTTTGCAGATCACAAAACACAGCGGATTATTATTGCCACCTTTGCGTCCAATGTTGATCGGGTGCAGCAGATTATCAACACGGCCTGCAAATTCGGACGGAAGGTAGTCGTCGAGGGAAGGAGCATGGTAAATATCATCGCCATCGCCTCGGAACTGGGCTATCTGGATATTCCGGATAATACGCTGATCGAAGAAGACTATATGAAAAATTATCCGGATGAGAAGATGGTGCTGATTACCACCGGAAGCCAGGGCGAGCCGCTGGCGGCGCTCTCACGGATGGCAAACGGCACGCACAAAAAGGTCAGAATCACGCCCAATGACCTGATCGTGTTCAGTTCCAATCCAATTCCCGGAAATGAAAAAGCGGTATCCCGCATTATCAATGAACTGTATCAGAAGAGTGCGGACGTGATTTTCCAGGATACGCATGTGTCCGGACACGCCTGTCAGGAGGAAATCAAACTGATTTATTCTCTTCTACAGCCAAGATATTCTATTCCGGTTCATGGTGAGTATAAGCACCGGAAAGCGCAGGCGCAGCTGGCCGCAACGCTCGGCATCCCGAAAGACCGCATTCTGATGCTGGATTCCGGAGATGTCCTGGAAATCGATGAAGACAGCGCAGAGGTGGTGGGAAGCGTGCCCCACGGAGCCGTTTTTGTGGATGGTCTCGGGATCGGCGATGTGGGAAATATTGTTATGCGCGACCGCCAGCATCTGGCGGAGGACGGCATTATCATTGTCGTGCTGACTCTGGAATCGGGCAGCGGACAGCTTCTGGCCGGACCGGATATCGTTTCCCGCGGTTTTGTCTATGTGCGGGAGTCCGAGAGCCTGATGGACGAAGCGCAGCAGGTGGTAAACGAGGCGGTGTACCGCATGGTGGACCGGCATATCACAGACTGGGGAAAGATCAAGTCTGAGATCCGGGATGCGCTGGGGGACTATGTATGGAAGAAGACCAAACGGCGCCCGATGCTGATCCCAATCATTATGGAAGTGTAAATACACTTTTAAAAGAAGGTATATTTTGGTGCTGTGCAGGATGAATGGTGTAATAGTTAAACCTATGCGGGCATCTTATTTAACAGACTTTTGCCTGGGAAAGATGGTAAGGATAAAATATGCAGACGATAAAAGAAAGCCTGGACGGCATGATTGAAGTGATAAAAGAATCGGAGCAGTTTCACAGATATCGTGATGCCCGGGAAAAAGTGCGCGAATTTCCAAAAAAGGAAAAACGCCTTATGGAATTCCGGAAGAAGAATTATCTGTTGCAGAATTCCGATCAGTCGATCGACCTGTTTGCCGAGTCAGACCGTCTGATGACAGAATATCAGGATCTGTATCAGGATCCGGTGGTGAGAGAATTTATGGACGCGGAGGTGGCGGTGTGTAAGATTGTGCAGAACATAAACCGCGAGCTGATCACCTGCCTGGAGTTTGACGATGTGCTGGTGGACGACGCGCCATGATCGTAGAGGAGCGGTTTGCGACTTACATCAACTCACTCAGCACGGGAAATACTCCGCTTCTGACACAGATTGAGCGGGAGGCGCGGGAAACGTATGTCCCGGTCATCCGCCCGGAGACGCAGAGCTTTCTGAAGGTTATGCTGGCCCTGCACCGCCCGGAAAAGATTCTGGAAGTGGGGACAGCGGTTGGTTTTTCCGCGTTGCTGATGGCGGAGTACAATCCCGTCCGGGCGGAGATTACCACCATTGAAAACTATGAAAAACGTATTCCCATCGCCAGAGAGAACTTCCGGCGTGCCGGCAGAGAGGAGCAGATCACTCTGCTGGAAGGGGATGCGGCGGATATCCTGAAAACACTGGATGGCCCTTATGACCTTATCTTTATGGATGCGGCAAAGGGGCAGTATATCCACTTTTTTGAGGATGTACTTCGGCTTCTGAAGCCGGGCGGCCTGCTTCTTTCCGACAATGTCCTCCAGGAGGGCGACATTATTGAATCAAGATTTGCTGTCACCCGGAGGAACCGCACCATCCACAAGCGGATGCGGGAATATCTCTACACGTTGACCCACCACGATCAGCTTACGACAGTGATATTACCGGTCGGAGACGGAGTGGCAGTTACTGTGAAGAAATTTATTTAAGTTGCGGTATTTTATAAAATCGGTTCCGTGCATTAGAAAAGCAGAGGTATAAAATTTCATGAAAAAACCCGAACTCCTGATCCCGGCGAGCAGCCTGGAAGTTTTAAAAGTGGCGGTGGCTTTCGGCGCCGACGCAGTCTACATCGGCGGAGAGGCTTTCGGTCTCCGCGCGAAAGCAAAAAATTTTTCCATGGAGGAAATTGCGCAGGGGATTGTTTTTGCCCATGCGCATGGGGTCAAAGTCTATATTACAGCGCGTATTCTGGCGCATAACGACGACATGGAAGGAGTCAGGTCTTATTTTGAAGAA
>JAJQAD010000097.1 GCA_021204005.1 Clostridiales bacterium | reverse complement strand
GAATTAGAAAAGCGTTCATTGCTGCCGCGAACCGATTTTTCGGACTCCACCTCCTGGAGAGACATGGCCGGGTATCCCTTATCAGGTATCTTAACCGCCCGGTCAAACCCGTCAAAAAACAAAATGCACTCCCCGGCAAGCAACCCGTCCGCCGCCTCCTGCATGGTCGCAAAGGGCACCGCATCCGAGACACCCATACCGTTTTTCCGCATTTTCCGGAGCACCTCCTCCCGCGGAAGCCTGGTCAGGCTGGTCAGGAGGCTGCCGATCGCACTCTTCTCCAACATGCTCTCCCCGCCGGTGATCTCGATATACGTCAGAAATGTGCGGACACTCATATCCTCGCCGAGACACATCTCCAGCATTTTGATATCCGCGCAGTCAGAAAATGCCTCTTTCCACCACTGTATGTTCTCATCCAGATTTTTTGAAACATTACAATTCTCCACAATCAGATATCCTCCATGCAATATATAGTAATGACAAAAAGGAACAGGCTTTTTACCTGTTCCTAGTATGTGATATATCTGTTATTTTATTCCCGGCAACATCTCTGTTCTGTCTTCCGCTGCTTATCCCTGCTCGCGGATAATCCGCTTCACGCCCTCAGTCTGATTCTCCAGATGCCTGCGGGTCATGCCGGAGGCTTTTTCCGCATCTCCGGCTTTTACCGCCTCATAGAGCTGACGGTGCTCCTCAATCAGCTGCGGATATACCGTGAAGTCTTTCAGATATTCCACGCGGTAGCGGTACATCTGCTCCCGAAGATTATTCAGCATCCCCAGCAGTTTCGGGTTGTCTGAAGCCATATAAAGCACATCATGAAAATTCACGTCCGCCTCAGCGATCTGTGCAATGTCGCCCGTATCCACCTTTTCCCGGAATCGGTTCATCGCGACGCGGAGCTCCTGCACTTCCGTCTCCGTGATATTCTGGCAGGACAGACGAACTGCCAGCTCCTCCAGCGCACAGCGAATCTGCAGCACATCCTCCATATCCTTCTCCGTCATCTTCGCCACTTCCGCACCTTTGCGCGGAATCGTGATGGCCAGACCCTCCTGCTCCAGCATACGGATTGCCTCACGGATCGGGGTACGGCTGACACCGAGCCTGGAAGCCAGCTGAAGTTCCATGAGCCGCTCCCCCGGCTTTATAGTCGCCTTTTAAAATAGCGGCCCGCAAAGTCTGAAATACAACGTCGCGCAAGGGCAGATATGCATCTGTCTGAAGCTCCAAATTATCTGTCACCCTCTATACCCCCTTTCCATAAATTGCCTGTATGAAGAATACACTCTGTGACATACAGAAAAGCACCTGCTTTTCTGATACTTCTGTTCCCGTCAGGAATAAATGCTGCAAATCCCTTTATCATTCCTCACCGACGGTTATTATGGATCTCCGATGTGTATACATTCTTTGCCAGCCCCGACTGCTTCAGCGCGTCATAAGCCCCGCGAATATCCTTCTCACTGTGATAAAGTCCGAAGACCGTCGGCCCGCTGCCGCTCATCATCGTGCCCAGGGCGCCATGCTCCTTCATCAGGCTCTTCAGTTCTCGAATCACGGGAAACTCTTTTACCGTCACAGTCTCCAGAATATTTCCCATATTCTCCGCCACACCCCGGAGGTTCTTCTTTTTGATATTCTCCACAATCGTATCGATATCCGGATGCTCTGTCCCTTCCGTCAGCTTCAGCTGCTCATAGACATGCTTTGTTGACACGGAAACTCCTGGCTTCGCAATCAGGATCGGACACTTCGGCATAGGAGGCAGGGAAGTCAGCTTCTCCCCGATTCCCTCCGCCAGGGCAGTCCCCCGCATCACGCAGAAAGGAACATCCGCGCCAAGCTTTAAGCCGAGTTCCATCAGCCTGCTCTGCTTTAATCCCAAATTAAAAATCCGGTTCATTCCCACCAGCACCGCAGCCGCGTCCGAGCTTCCGCCCGCCATGCCGGCCGCCACAGGGATAAACTTGTGCAGCGTAATCCGCACGCCCTCTTTAATCTTAAACTCGGTCTTCATTAATTTTGCCGCTTTGTATACCAGATTATTCTCATCCACCGGCAGATAAAACAGGTTCGTCTGTACATGAATCTGCGGAGACCGGGTCTTTTTGATCTCCACCCGGTCATATAAATGGATCGACTGCATCACCATACGCACCTCGTGATAGCCATCCTCCCGCTGTCCCACGACATCCAGACCCAGATTTATTTTTGCCAATGCCTTTAAACTGATTTCATCCATATTGCTCTCCCTATCGGAAACTCCTGCCAACTGATTTCCTGACATGTGTTTTTGCATGCCATTCCGCAGAGTTTATTTCTGTATGTATTTTGTATACATTTATTGTACTATTTTAAATACAATCCGGGTATCTGTCAATCAATTTCTTAGGAACTGTGCTCTTGCACCGGAATTTACTTTTTCAATTCCGCCTTGGCCTGAGCCTTGCCCATAAATTTCTCATTGTTTATAATAAAACGCTCATGCGTCCCCTCGCCGATCAGTTCCGCATCGTCATACGCTTTCACAGAAAAAACCAGCCTGCGGCCATCTATCTCGGTCAGCTCGCTCTCACAACACACCGTCATCCCCAGGGGTGTCGCTGCCAGATGCTTTATCCGCAGTTCGATACCGACCGTGCCCTGTCCGTCCTCCAGGAAAGGCTGTACACTCGCGCTTGCCGTCTTCTCCATCAGTGCGATCATGGATGGTGTGGCAAACACCTCCAACAGACCGCTGCCCACCGCTGCTGCCGAATTTTCATAAACTACATTTACCTGCTGTTCTCCTCTGATTCCTGTTTCTAACATCATGCATCCTCCATTTCTCAGTTTTATGCTTCTGACAATCGAGTGGAAGGCGACTTTTGCCTCACACTCGCCGCGCGGGGTGCGGGACAGCACAGCTGTCATATTCCTTACGCACCCCTGCGCATATTATACAGGATGGTGTTAAAAAGAAAAGATGTTTCCGTCTAAAATTCGAATAAAGTTTAGATAAATTTCATTTACTTTATATCTTTTTACCGGGGTCTGACCCCATTAAAGAAAGGAAAGAAACCGGAGATTTCTCTCCGGTCTCTTTCCTTTGATGTATATACTAACTAAGGGGATTAGATAGATATCATTCTACACTTCATAGATCAGATCGCCGTAAGACGGGAACGGCCACATCTTCTTGTCAACGATGATCTCCAGCTTATCGATGGGTGCCCGCAGATCAGCCATTGCTGCTTTCACGGTATCTCTGTAATACTCCGCCTGTGCCTTTCCTTCTTCCATGGCAAGCCCCTTGTCCGTCACTTCCTCCAGCTTGGAAAGGGCCACCTTTGCTTCGGACAGGAGTGCGGAGCTTTCAGTCAGCAGCTCTGTCTGCACGCTGATATCACAGTCGCACGCAGCCTTTACCGCGTTGATGGACTCTGCCAGAGAAGTGATATATTTAATCACCGACGGAATCAGCGTCTTGCTGGCGATATTGATCATAGCTCTCGCCTCAATGTTGATGCTCTTCGCATAGTTCTCGTACAGAACCTCGGCGCGGGAACGAAGCTCCGCCTCGGTAAAGACATTGAACTTGTCGAAGAGGTCAATCGCTTTCGGTGTGGTCAGGGAGCCGATGGCATCTACCATACTCGGGATGTTAGGAAGACCTCTTCTCTCCGCCTCTTTGATCCATGCCTCAGAATAACCGTCGCCGTTAAAGATGATTCTCTGGTGCTCGGTCGCCTGTCTCTTGATCAGGTTATATAAGCAGCTCTCGAAGTTGTCGGCCGCCTCCAGCTCATCACATGCCTCTTTAAATGCCTCGGCAACAATTGTGTTTAACACGACGTTCGGCTGGGAGATGGAATCCTGGGAGCCAACCATACGGAACTCAAATTTATTGCCGGTAAACGCAAACGGTGAAGTACGGTTCCGGTCGGTCGCGTCTTTCAGCAGATCCGGCAGCGTATCCACGCCGGTGTGAAGGACTTCGCCCTCCAGGGAATGAGTCGCGGTACCTGTGCTGGTCAGCTGATTGATCACATCGTCCAGCTGATTTCCAAGGAAGATGGAAATAATTGCCGGCGGCGCCTCGTTTGCACCCAGTCTGTGGTCGTTTCCGACATCGGAAGCAGACTCGCGAAGCAAATCGGCATGACGGTCAACCGCTTTCAGGATACAGGTCAGCACCAGCAGGAACTGCAGATTCTCATGCGGTGTGTCGCCCGGATCCAGAAGATTAATGCCATCGTCCGTTGTGATAGACCAGTTGTTATGCTTACCGGAGCCGTTGACGCCCGCGAACGGTTTCTCGTGGAGCAGGCACTCCAGGCCGTGCTTGTTCGCAGTCTTTTTCAGAACTTCCATCACCATATGGTTATGATCTACCGCCAGGTTGCAGGTCTCATAGATCGGAGCCAGCTCATGCTGCGCCGGGGCAACCTCGTTGTGCTGTGTCTTGGCGGGAACGCCCAGTTTCCACAGCTCCTCATTGACATCCTTCATAAATGCCGCGATACGGGGACGGATTGCTCCGAAATAGTGGTCGTCCATCTCCTGTCCTTTCGCCGGCATGGAACCAAACAGTGTGCGGCCGGTATAAATCAGATCTTTTCTCTTTAAATATTTTTCTTTATCTACCAGGAAATACTCCTGCTCCGGTCCCACGGAGGGAGTCACCTTCTTCGATGTCGTATTGCCGAACAGGCGCAGCAGACGAAGCGCCTGCTCATTGATAGCCTGCATGGAACGGAGAAGCGGTGTCTTCTGATCCAGCGCCTCACCGGTGTAAGAGCAGAACGCAGTCGGGATGCAAAATGTCGCGCCCGCGGCATCATGCCGCACAAACGCATAGGAAGTGCAGTCCCACGCGGTATATCCTCTGGCCTCACAGGTAGCGCGAAGTCCGCCGGAGGGGAAAGAAGACGCATCCGGCTCACCCTTGATCAGCTCTTTGCCGGAGAAACTCATCAGCACCTGACCATGGTCATCCGGCGCTGTGATAAAGGAATCATGCTTCTCCGCCGTGACACCGGTCAGAGGCTGGAACCAGTGAGTGTAATGGGTCGCGCCCTGCTCGATTGCCCACTCTTTCATCTCGTGGGCGATGATATCAGCTGTCGCCAGATCAAGCTCTGTGCCCTCCTCCATAACCTGATGGAGCTTCTGATACGCTTTTTTGGGAAGGCGTTCTTTCATGGCGGTGTCGTTAAACACGTACTCGCCAAAGATTTCTGATACATTGAATTTCTCACTCATCTTCTTAACTTTCCTCTCTTTCTGAAAAATATCCCCTAGTTATTTTATGCACAGGAAATATAAAATTTTCCTGCTCATTGATAAGGTTCCCTAAGCCATAAACGAAAGAAGGGCATTCCAGGATAATGGAACGCCCTTGTTCTTCGTTGCTTATGTGATAACGATAGTACAATTTGAAGAAAAATGCAAGAGGCAAAAGCATTTTTTCTCTTTTTTACAAGAAACGCAGAAAAATAAAGTATTTTTTGTGATTTCTCACAACACTCCGAACAACTTTTGCGCCAAAAATATTTCACCCGCGTGACTTATGCGAATCTGCGGCAGAATCGCTATCCTCTTTCTCGTCGTCCGGCTCGCCATCCATCCCGTCAGTCTCCGGTTTTTTCACCATAAAGGTCACCCGCTGGCGATGATTGACGATCCGCACGTCCTTCTGATCTCCTCCGAATTCTCCGTCCAGAGTCCATGGAACAGCCTCCTCACAGTGAATCTCAATGTGATCTGTCTTGCAGGAATAAATGTAGGGCGTATCACAATCCCGCGGTATCAGCAGATTCGTCATGATTTCACTGGTCTGGATCGGATTCTTCGGCCGTCTCACCAGAGTAACCTCAAACAGACCGTCATCCAGTTCCACCTCTTTCCCGGTGAGGTTCTTCATACCGCCCACCGATACGGAGTTGCTGATCATACCATACACAAACTCATCGCGGATGATTTCACCATTTACACGGATTTCCATCACATAGGACGGAAAATCCACAATCTGTTTCGCGCCTTCGATCACATAGGCTGCATGTCCCAGCACACGCTTCAGCTTCTGGTTTGTCATATAAGATACATCCGTAAAAATGCCAAATGCCGCGATATAAATAAACACCTCATCGTTGAACTCTCCCACATCGCAGGCAAACTTTTTTCCATTCACCGCAATGTCCGCCGCTTTCAGCATATTGCCGGGAATCCTCAGAGTCTGGGCAAAATCATTGGTCGTCCCGGTGGGAATATAGCCGACCGGTATTCCTGATTTACAATGTACCATTCCGGCAACTGTTTCATTCAATGTGCCGTCCCCGCCGCTGCAGACAATCAGATCGTACTTGTCCGCCTGCTGCGGAATCAGACGCATGGCGTCCTCTTTCTCCTGGGTCGGATAGACCGTAACCTCATATCCGGCTTTCACAAAAATGTCTATAATTTCTACCAGATGAACGCGAATCTGCCCTCTCCCGGACGTGGGATTGAACAGAAACCATAATTTCTTTTTTTCATAACAGATTATTCCGTCACCTCGAATCATAATCTACAGGAACCTCCTGCTGATAATATTCTGATTGATGCGTCACCGCAGTGTCTCCGCGATCTCGCTCAGTTTTTTCAGCCTGTGATTTACACCGGATTTCCCCACCGGAGGATTCAGATAAGTACCGAGCTCCTGCAGAGATTCCTCCGGGTGTTCCAGCCTGACCTGCGCCATCTCCCGCAGCATCGGCGGCAGTTGGGAAAAACCTATCTTCCGCTCAATAAGACGGATATCCTCAACCTGGCGTACCGCAGCGCGGACGATTTTATTGATATTCGCGGAGTCACAGTTTGACTGGCGGTTCGCACTGTTTTTCATATCCTTTATGATCCGCACATTTTCCAGGCGCATCAACGCGCCGGTGGCGCCCATGACATTCAGGACATCTACGATAGACTCGCTGTCTTTCAAATAGACGACCGGCTTATTCTTCCTGAGTATAATCTTCGGATGGATGTCAAAAGATTCCATAACTGCGCACAGTTCCTCCGCCCCTTCCTGTGTACGGCAAACCACCTCAAAATGATAGGATTTCCCCGGATCACTCATGGAGCCCGACGTCAGAAATGCGCCGCGGATAAAGGCTCTGCGGCAGCATGGATACTCCAACAGGCTTTCTTTGAAGCCCGGTTTCTCCCAGTCCGCTGTCTCACGCCAGACCCGGCTGAACCGGTCGCCCGCGTAATCTGTCTCCGCCGCATCACGGGCAGGAACATCCTCCGAGGACAATTCAATCCGATAGAGATTCCGCTTTCCGGACGGGAGCTTTCGAATGTCCAGATTCAACGTGATGTCAAAAGCTCTTCTGAGCAGACGAAGATACTTTTTTGCCAGCGCAACATTCTCCGTCTCCACCACAATGGAACCGCAATCCGCGTCTCCCGACAGACTGCCCGCATAATGGATTATGGCGGCCAGCTCCGCCAGCAGACAGTGGTACTCGTCCGGAAAACGTCGCGCCAGTTCGTTTTTTATATCACCTGAGAAAGACATACTTAGAATTTCCCCACAAACTTCACTTCCGGCTCCAGCATCACTCCAAACTGTTCTGCAACAGCCTGCTGTACATGCTCCATAAGCGTGCGGACATCCGCCGCCGTGGCATTTCCGCGGTTGATGACAAAGCCGCAGTGCTTCTCAGACACCTG
The DNA here is from genome assembly GCA_021204005.1 of Clostridiales bacterium. Taxonomy (GTDB): domain Bacteria; phylum Bacillota; class Clostridia; order Lachnospirales; family Lachnospiraceae; genus Eubacterium_I. The sequence goes on along the minus strand of JAJQAD010000097.1, from coordinate 495 downwards.
TGCACCGCCGCAGCAAAAGCCGCGCAGACCGGCGTCCTCAATAAGCTTTCCCGCAAAATACCCTTCCGGCCGTTTGAATGTACTGCCGGCACTGGGATACTCCAGCGGCTGCTTAGAGACTCTCTTTTCTTTTAATTCCGCCATTCGGCCATAGATGGCATCCGGATCGCCCTCCGACAATTCCATAGATACGGAGAGTACGATATAGCCCCGTTCCGCTATCACACTGTGTCGGTAGGAAAGCTCCAGATCTTCCTTCGGCAGCGTGCGTATATCGCCCTCCGCCGTGAGGACGGTGACCTCCGTCAGAACATCTTTCATTTCTCCACCGTAGGCTCCCGCATTCATCACAGCTGCCCCGCCGACACTGCCGGGAATACCGCCAGCAAACTCCAGACCGGTCAGACCCGCTGCCGCAGCCCGCGCAGCCACCGCGGAAAGCAGCGCCCCGGCTTCTGCCGTGACCACCGTCCCGTCAATTCCGCTCTCAGCAAT
>JAJQAD010000188.1 GCA_021204005.1 Clostridiales bacterium | reverse complement strand
CGCGGATATGGCGGCGCTCTCGCAGACCATCGCAAACTTCCCGAAAGGCTATGATACCTTTGTCGGAGAGCGCGGCATGACCCTCTCCGGCGGACAGAAACAGCGGGCCGCCATCGCCCGCGCCCTCACGCAGGACGCGCCCATCCTGGTCTTTGACGATTCCCTGTCTGCGGTGGACGCGGAAACCGACGCGCAGATACGCGCCAATCTGAAAAAATATATGGGGTCGGCAACCGTCATCCTGGTCAGCCACCGCATCACCACGCTGATGGCGGCGGACCGGATTCTGGTCATGAAAGACGGAAAAATCGCGGATTCCGGCACACACGAAGAACTGATTGCCCGCCCCGGGCTGTATCAGGACATTTATCAGATCCAGTCAGGAAAGGAGGACGATCCGGAATGAGCGGAAGGGAAAACACCTCCAAAATCACACATTTAAAATGGTTTGGCCTGCCCCAGATCTGGGGACTTGTAAAAGAACACAAACGGATGATATTCGCGGTGGCCGTCTCCATGGCTCTCGCCAGCGCGATCGACGTCATCCTGCCTCTGTTCCAGAACTATGCCATCAACCACTACATCGGAGAGCAGACACTGGATACCCTGCCCGTCATGGTAATCCTCTATCTCCTCGTTCTCCTGCTGTACGGCCTGGTCAACTCCATCGGCATCTACTATGCTTTCAAGGGGGAAGTGGTGGTGGATCGGGATATCCGGCAGAAATGCTTTGACCATGTGCAGACCCTGTCTTTCGGCTATTTTAACCAGAACAGCACCGGCTATATCCACTCCCGTGTCATCTCCGACCCCAACAAAATCGGAATGATTGTCAGCTGGGGACTGATGGACGCCACCTGCACCGTCATCTACCTGGTCGGCATTTTTGTCATCATGTTTGCCTTAAACCCGGTGCTCGGCGGCGTGCTTCTGATCGTACTGCCCCTGGAAATTCTGGCGACCGTGTATTTTTCCCGCCATATCACGCAGGAAAACCGCGCGGTCCGGGAGATGAACAGCATCATCACCGGCGATTTCAATGAGGGAATCACCGGAGCAAAGACCATCAAGTCCCTGGTCATCGAGGATAAGATGCAGCGGGATTTTGAGCACGATACCTCCTCCATGCGGGCGGCTTCCGTCCGCGCCGGACGCTACCGTGCACTGTTCCGCAGCGTCATCGTATTTTGCTCCAGCATCGCGCTGGCTCTGGTGCTGTGGCGGGGCGGCATTTTAAACACAAAAGGCCTCCTGCTGCTGGGCAATCTGGCGGTCTTTATGAACTATGCCACCTCCATGAACGACTATGTGCAGGACCTCGTCAATGTCATCTCCGAGCTGATCCAGACACAGGTCAATGTGGAGCGCATCACAACACTCCTGCACACAGAATCCGACGTCACAGACACGCCGGAAGTAGCGGAAAAATACGGCGATACCTTTTCCCCAAAACGGGAAAACTGGGAACCGCTTGAGGGCGATATCGAATTTCAGGATGTGACCTTCTGCTACCCGGACGGGGAGGAAAATGTCCTGGAGCACTTTAATCTCAATGTGCCGCAGGGCTCCATGGTCGCCATCGTCGGCGAGACCGGCGCAGGAAAGAGCACCCTGGTCAACCTGGTCTGCCGTTTCTATGAGCCCACCGAAGGCCGCGTGCTGATCGACGGAAAGGATGCCCGGGAGCGCAGCCAGCTCTGGCTCCACAGCCACATTGGCTACGTCCTCCAGACGCCGCATCTCTTTTCGGGGACCATACTGGAGAACCTGCGCTACGGCAACCCGGACGCCTCCATGGAAGAGGTTGAGACCGCGGTCCGCCGCGTCCACGCCGATGAAATCATCGCCCGGATGGAACACGGCTACGACACGCAGGTCGGCGAGGGCGGAGACCTGCTCTCCACCGGGGAAAAGCAGCTCTTAAGCTTCGCGCGGGCGCTGCTGGCCGACCCTCAGATTCTGATTCTCGACGAAGCCACCAGCAGCGTGGATACGCTGACCGAAAAAGCGATCCAGGAAGCGATCCTCACCGTGACCAAAGGACGCACCAGCTTTATGATCGCCCACCGCCTCTCCACGGTCCGGGACGCCGATGTCATCCTGGTCATGAGGGACGGAAAGATTGTCGAGCAGGGCTCCCATGAAGAGTTGCTGGCGGCAAAGGGCTATTACTACCGACTCCACCGGCAGCAGTTTGTGGAGGACGCGGTGTCGGCGCAGCTGGGATAAATAATGCAGTTGATATACTTTTATTAGGGCATGAGGGCAGAAACACCCCGCACGCAGACATCTGAGTCTGTGTGCGGGGTGTTTCTGGCCTCATGCCTATATGCGAATTGGAGTGCGCAACACTGTATAACCGGGGATTATCTCGTATGATTTTCGTTCAATATTAATTGATTTCGTACCAGATAATCTCGTTGGCATCCAGGTGCACCTCATAGCTGCTGCCGTCCCCGCGGTAAACGATCGTATCCTGCGGTTCGTAGGTGTTGTTGACGACGCAGTATTTTCCGTTTTTCACATAGGCGTGGACGTCCACGTTATAATTCTCGGAATACCATTTTTTCAGATTATTCTCATCGTGGCAGCTCCAGAGAATGCTGCGGTACAGGATTCTGGTATTTTCAAACGAATAGGGGAGACCGCTGATATAAACCGCGCGCCCCGCTCCGAATTCGTTGACCGCCATCTGGACTTCTTTTTCTCTCTGGATGAGAACCGTCGCATCCTCCATGGCGTACATGGACTTTTTTCCTTCACCAAAGTCCACATCATGACTGCAATCCTGCAAAATGAAGTGGTTTTCATGGTTTTCCCAGTTATATTTGTCATAGTTGAGCGTAAACCCGGTCTCTTTTTCCACACCGAGCACATTGGCCAGCTGGATGTAACGCCCCTCATGCTGGTGTCCCGCGGGCTCCCCGACGCCGATCAGGCCGCCGCCCTCGTAGACGAAACGCTTCACCGCCTCCGCAATCTGCGGGTCTTCCCACTCGTTGCCGCCGGTGTGCGCCGTATCGCCGTCGCCCACATTGATGATCACATCGATATCGCGCAGCAGATCCGAATCATGGCGGATATCGTCAAAGCTGATAAAGCGCACGTCAAAGGGCGCCCCGCTCAACGCCTCGATCACGCCGGCATAGCTGTAATTCTGCTTCTGGTAAAGAGCGTGATGCACCATATGGCAGCCCCAGGAGCGCATTTTGCCCCAGCTGTTTAAGACCGCCACCGTCTTGACGCAGTAAGGGGTGGTTCCCTTCGCATTCTCGTAGAGCAGGCGGAACTCATCGCAGACACTCTCGATATAGTCCAGGAAGTCCGGGAACTCACAGGCGAGTTTTAAATATCCGCCGTAGCCGATGCGGTCGATGGGCTTGCGGAGAATGGCACGCCGCGCGGTCACCCAGTTGACCTTCGCCTCCTTCACCGGATCGCCGCCCTCATGGAACGTGTCCGGGAAAAAGTAGGGCAAAAACCGCCCCTCACGGTAGCGGACACCCTCCACATCGCTGATCAGGCGGAGTGTGGAACCGTTCCCCACGCTGCCCACCAGGGCATCCAGGCCGATTCCGGCAAACTCCTCCATAAAAGGCTCCGTGCCAATCCAGTGGTCGCCCAGGAACATCATGGCCTCCTTGCCTTCCTCATGAACGATATCCACCATCTCTTTGGCAAGCTTTGCCACCTCGCGGCGCTGGAAAGCCTGAAAATCCTTATACTCTTTAGACGGAACACGATACTGGTTGTTGAAATAACCCTGATCAATGATGTACTCCGGCCGGAACGGATATCCTGCCTCGCGCTCAAACTGCTCCAGAATATACGGGCTCACACTGGCGGAATAGCCATACCAGTCCACGTATTTTTCACGCGCCAGCTCGTCAAAGACCAGCGTGAACTGATGGAAAAATGTGGTAAACCGGATAACATTCACATGAGGGTTGCTGCGGCAGAACCTGCGCAGGCGCTCCAGACTGAACGCGTGTGTCTTCGGCTGACGGACATCGAAGGTAATCTGATGCTCCACGTCCTTCCAGTCATTGACGACTGCGTTGTACATATGAACCGGATCCCACATGATATAAGCGAGAAAGCTCACTGTATAATCATGAAACGGAATCGCCGGATCGATCGTCACATCACCGGACTCCTCATCGTAGGACCAGTGCTTCGTCGGAACCACCTCGCCCGTCGTCCGGTCGATCACCTCCCACCAGCGGTAAATATCATCCCGTGTGTTCACCGCCAGCATTTCAGGGTAAATCCCCTCCATCAGATGAATCGCAAGCGTCTCCTTCACAGCCGTGCGGAATTTTGTCATAATATAGCACTGCTGGATCTCCTCCGGATGCGCTTTCGCCCAGTCGTTATCCTTCCGGGTTGTGTAATAAGTAGCATATACTTTTGCATCCACCTGCTTTAAGTCCTCCGGGTAATCCGTCCCGTCGTAGTCACGGATCGCATCCGCGCCCCACCGCTCCAGCAGCTCCAGTGTCTCCGGAACCACGTCCATGTCTGTCGGTATCGTCACCCGTCCTGTCAGTTTCTTTTCCATTTTTTACTCCCTTTTTCCGCTTTTTCCGATTCGCTTTCCCTTTCACTGCTGCCTGATCGTTATTCCATGCCATACTATAGCAGGAAAACACGAAACCGGCACAACAAATCATTTACAATTGCTTCCTGTTTTATCATTCTACCGCATGCTGTCCGTTGCGGCAATCATTTTTTATAAACTCCAAAAACAGATATTCCGCGGAAAATATACCTCTGCCTCCTGTGTTGCGGCTCACATGCTTCCCCTGACTTTCCTCCAGACCACAAGAAAAGCAATAATCACCATCGCACCCGTGAGTACCCAGGAAAAAGGATACACCATCATCAGGACCTGAAACTCATGATGACGGATCACCACCGTATTGATATAAACCAGCCGGAATACACAGGTGCCGAAAATCATGAGCACAGAAGGCAGAAGGGAGTGCTCCAGACCCCGCAGTGCCGATCCGGTAATCTCATAGGTGCAGATCAGACAGTGAAACAGCACTACATAGCGCAGCCGCAGCGCCGCATAATCCGCCACCTCCGCGTCGGAGGTAAACAGGCGGATCAGCACATCCCGCCCCAGATAAGAACAGATATTGACCGCGAAAGCAATCACCATAGCGCTGACCAGACCGAGCAAAAACGCCCTTTTGCATCGTTTCAGCTTCCCGGCGCCGTAATTTTGGCTCACGAAAGTCACCACCGCCGAATTAAAACCGTTAACCAGGAAATAGGAAATATACTCAAAATTGGCTGCCACCGTGGAACCCGCCACCGCCGACGAACCAAAGCTGTTGATCGAAGACTGGATACATACATTCGCAATGGAAAAAACCATCCCCTGAATCCCGGCCGGGATTCCGATCTGCAAAATCCGCTTCAACTCTTTTTTCTGAAAACGCAGCTGTTTCCACTCCAGCCGGATCACGGAATCCGACCGATGCAGAAAACGTATCGCCATCCCCGAGCTGATCCCGTTCGAGATCACCGTCGCGATCGCGACGCCGGACACCCCCATGTGAAACACAATCACAAACAGGAGATTTAAGCCTGCATTGATCACCCCCGCCGCAACCAGGCAGTAGAGCGGTCTCCGGGTATCCCCGATGCTCCGCAGTATGGCCGCCGCAAAATTATAGAGAAGAATAAACGGCATGCCGACACAGTAAATCCGCAGATAGAGTACCGCCATATCCAGAATATTTTCCGGTGTGGACATGAGCGTAAGCAGCGGTCTGGCAATCAAAACTCCCAGGAACATCAGAAAGACTCCGCTGACCAGCGCCAGCAGGATGGAGGTATGTACCGCACCGCTGATGTGATCCTCCTCCCCTTTTCCGATCATATGGGCGATGACGACATTGCTGCCGACTGAAATACCCACGAAAAGATTGATCAGCAGCGTCACTACCGGCGTGTTGGCTCCGACAGCTGCCAGCGCCTCGCTGCTGGAAAACTGCCCCACCACCGCCACATCAACAGCATTAAACAGCTGCTGCAGAATACTGCCGGCAGCGAGCGGCAGGGCAAACAATAAAATTTTGCTCATCATAGGGTCATGAAGCATATCCACGCCCGTTGCTTCTGTTTTTTTTCATAACTAACTATCACTCCTCATTTGTTCGCTGCAGATAACCGTTCCGTACTTTCACAATTTTCCACTGGAGATAATATATCTCAAAATCACCAAAGATGCAATCCGCCATTGCAATTAATTATAGTGTCGCAAGCGTCTCTTCGCACGCGAGCAGCAGAACCTGATTTATAGCTATTCCCACGCTCCGCGCAGGCTGCCTCTTCGCACGCGAACAGCAGAAACCAGAAAATTTTCTGCACCTTATTTTACATACACAGCCCCATGATAGTAAGCCGCGATCCATCCGGAAGGAATCTTCATCCAGACATCAGAGCCCACATATCTGATTGCTTTACAGGTAACCCTGGTTCCTCTGTCCAATCCCCCGTCTTTATCCTTATCATTTGCTCTGGCATTGGCTGTCATCCCGGAATGTCCCACTTTATCATACCCGGTTCCCGGACCCTTCCGGACATACAGGTCAGATGCTGTAACCGTATAAACCCGGCCGACCGTATAGGCGGCCGCTGTACCCGATGCTTCCGAAGAAAGCGATCCTTCCGACGAAAACGATCCTTCCGAACCCGGGACAGCCATTGTACCCGCCACCATGGCCAGAAAGTCGCTCCAGGTCACATTGTCGTCATTTAACACAAACGGGTTCGGGCAGGTCTTCCCTGTCACATCATAGTGCCGGATCACATGGTCAACATCAATATCATACTTTTGCATAAGCGCCCGGACCAGCTCCACCGTCGCCGCAATCGTGGCATCCTCAAAATACCAGTCCGTCGTCGTGCTGGCCTTACTTCCCAGCGTCCGGACACACATCTCAATATTGAGCGTGTTGTAATTGGTCGCAATCCCGTAATACATGCCTCCCTCTGTGCGGGCATATTTACTGCCTCCCACGCTCCACGCCGCCAGGCTGTCCGCCGTGCTCTGCCAGACTGCCCCTGAGTAATCCACAAAATAGTGTGCGGACGAACCCCGGTATCTCTGGAAATACACGGTATTATTATAAGCGGTGCCTGTGGCCGCCGTGTAATGTATGACAATGTAACGGATACGATTGCCATACCTGCCTGACGCATTGACTGTCTGGAGATTCTGATGGATGGTCACCCCGCCGACTGTCGTCGTCCCGGCTGCCCGCGCCTGCACCGGCCTGTATGCCAGGGACAGGGCAACAGCCACGGCCAGAAAAAATGCTTTCAATCTATTGATACTATCACCCCCATATGTAATATATGCAGGGGATACGGATGAGGTTTTCATTTTATCAGGATTCTTCTCCTATTGCTTATTTTCACGCATAATAAAAGCAGACCCTTTCCGGTCTGCTCATTTCATTTCTATTGTTGTAAAACTACTCATCATCCAACGTGAGGTATTGACGATATAATTCTATGCCTATAGCATATATTTCCTCATCGTCCAGCGGTCTAAAAAGAAAATGCGGCGGAAACCCGCATAAAACCTAGGTTTTCCGCCACTTTTCGAAGCGTGAGCGTGCCGGGGTTCGAACCCGGGACAACTTGATTAAAAGTCAAGTGCTCTACCAACTGAGCTACACACCCATATATAATTAGAACTGGGCTAGCCGGATTCGAACCGGCGAGTGCAGGAGTCAAAGTCCTGTGCCTTACCGCTTGGCGATAGCCCATTACAACTATGCAGCAACTTCATAGTTCAGACTTTTTCTACTGCAAACCAGTAAAGGTGGATAAAGGGATTCGAACCCTTGGCCTCCAGAGCCACAATCTGGCGCGCTAACCAACTGCGCTATACCCACCATATAAGTATGCCCGAAGGGATTCGAACCCCCGACCCACGGCTTAGAAGGCCGTTGCTCTATCCAGCTGAGCTACGGACACATATTTATCTCTCTGGCGCTTTGCGAAAGAGAAAGCGGGTGATGGGAATCGAACCCACGTGTCCAGCTTGGAAGGCTGGTGTTCTACCATTGAACTACACCCGCATAATATTAATCTGAGTCGGGGTGACAGGATTCGAACCTGCGGCCTCCTGGTCCCAAACCAGGCGCTCTAGTCAAGCTGAGCCACACCCCGTTCGCCTCGCGCACCCGCAACGCAAATAATATTATATGGCATGATTGCGCATCTGTCAACAGATTTTTTTTAATTTTTTTCGCACGAAAAATGAAAAAGTAAATTCTACTTTTGCATTCAATAGTGGATTTTAGT
>JAJQAD010000087.1 GCA_021204005.1 Clostridiales bacterium | reverse complement strand
CCCACCCTGGGCGGACAGGCCGGCTTAAACCTCGGCATGGAGCTGGAGGAGTCCGGATTTTTAAAGGAGAATGGAATACGGCTGATCGGAGCCACGGCGGAGACGATTTTCCGCGCGGAGGACCGGCAGGCGTTTAAAGATACGATGGAAAAAATCGGGGAGCCCTGCGCGGCTTCCGAGGTCGTGTATACCGTGGAGGAAGGTATCCGCTTTACCAATACCATTGGTTACCCGGTGGTGCTGCGCCCGGCGTTCACTCTGGGCGGCAGCGGCGGCGGCATCGCCCACAATGAGGCGGAACTGATTGAGATTCTGACGAACGGTCTGCGCTTAAGCCGTGTCGGCGAGGTGCTGGTGGAGCGCTGTATTGCCGGCTGGAAAGAGATTGAGTATGAGGTGATGCGGGATGCCGCAGGCAACTGTATCACGGTCTGCAATATGGAAAATATTGACCCGGTGGGCGTGCACACGGGCGACTCCATCGTCGTAGCGCCTTCCCAGACTCTTGGCGACAAGGAGTATCAGATGCTCCGGTCCTCGGCGTTGAATATCATCACCGAGCTGGGGATCACCGGCGGCTGCAATGTCCAGTATGCTCTGAATCCGGACTCGTTTGAGTATTGCGTGATCGAGGTAAACCCCCGAGTGAGCCGTTCCTCGGCGCTGGCTTCCAAGGCGACGGGCTACCCGATCGCGAAAGTGGCGGCGAAGATCGCCATCGGCTACACCTTAGATGAGATTAAAAACGCGGTGACGCAGAAGACCTACGCCAGCTTCGAACCGATGCTGGACTACTGCGTGGTAAAAATTCCGCGCCTTCCTTTCGATAAATTTACCACGGCGAAGCGTACGCTGACTACACAGATGAAGGCGACCGGCGAGGTCATGAGCATCTGTACGAATTTTGAAGGTGCGCTGATGAAAGCCATCCGTTCTCTGGAGCAGCATGTGGACAGCCTGTTTACCCAGGAGTACCGCGACCTATCCTACGATGAACTGGTGGAGAAGCTGAAGGTGGTGGACGATCGCCGCATCTGGGTCATCGCGGAGGCCTGCCACCGCGGGATGTCCTATGACACAATCTATGATCTGACAAAGATTGACCGGTGGTTCATCGATAAGATTGCCATTCTGGTGGAGATGGAGCGCCGCCTCATCAGCGAACCGCTGACCGTGGAATTGCTGAAAGAAGCCAAGCGGATTGAGTTCCCGGATAACGTGATTTCACACCTCACCGGCAAGAGTGAGGCATATATCAAAAATATGCGCTACGAGAACGGCATCACGGCGTCCTTTAAAATGGTGGATACCTGCGCCGCGGAGTTTGCGGCGGCCACGCCGTATTATTACTCCTGCTTCGATGGCGAGAATGAGGCAGACGGAACCTCAGACCGAAAGAAGATTCTTGTCCTCGGCTCCGGACCCATCCGTATCGGGCAGGGGATCGAGTTTGACTTCTGTTCTGTACACTGCACGTGGTCCTTTGCGAAAGCAGGGTATGAGACGATTATCATTAATAACAACCCGGAGACGGTTTCCACTGATTTTGATATTGCGGACAAGCTGTACTTTGAGCCGCTGACACCGGAGGATGTGGAAAATGTCGTCCGCGTGGAGAAGCCGGACGGCGCGGTGGTGCAGTTCGGCGGACAGACCGCAATCAAGCTGACGGAGCATCTGATGAAGATGGGCGTTCCGATTCTCGGCACAAAGGCGGAGGATGTGGATGCGGCGGAGGACCGTGAACTTTTCGACCAGATTTTGCAGAAAACCCACATTCCCAGAGCTGCCGGCGGCACGGTGTTCACCGCACAGGAGGCGAAAGAGGTGGCGAACCGCCTGGGTTACCCGGTGCTGGTGCGTCCGTCCTATGTCCTCGGCGGACAGGGTATGCATATCGCTTTCAATGACGATGAGATTGTGGAATTTATCGATGCGACCAACCAGATCGCGCAGGATCACCCGATTCTGATCGACAAATACCTGATGGGCAAGGAAATCGAGGTCGACGCTGTCTGTGACGGCACGGATATCCTGATCCCGGGTATCATGGAGCACATTGAGCGGACCGGCGTGCACTCCGGCGACAGTATCTCGGTGTATCCGGCTCCCACGATTTCGGATGAGGTGAAGAAAGTTATTGTTGACTATACGAAGCGTCTGGCACAGGCGCTCCACGTGGTGGGCCTGATTAATATACAGTTTATTGTTATGGACGGCGAGGTTTACGTGATCGAGGTGAACCCCCGGTCTTCCCGTACCGTGCCGTATATCAGCAAGGTGACCGGCATTCCCATTGTTGATTTGGCAACCCGGGTAATTCTTGGTGAAAGCCTGAGAGGTATGGGTTACACAACGGATATCGCGCCGGAGGCGGACTATGTGGCCATCAAGATGCCGGTGTTCTCCTTTGAAAAGCTCCGCGGGGCTGAGATCAGCCTGGGACCGGAGATGAAATCCACCGGCGAGTGCCTTGGTATCGCGAAGACCTTTAACGAGGCGCTGTACAAAGCGTTCCTCGGCGCCGGGATCCATCTGCCGAAATTCAAGCAGATGATCATTACGGTCAACGACAAAGATAAGCCGGAGGCAGTCGGTGTGGCGAAGCGTTTTGAAAAGCTGGGCTACCGCATCTACGCAACCCGCAGCACCGCGAAGTATCTGCAGGAGCACGGGGTGAACGCCCTCAGGGTCAACAAGATCTCTCAGGAGTCGCCCAACGTGATGGATCTGATCCTCGGACACAAGATCGACCTGGTCATCGACACGCCGACCCAGGGGCGCGACAAGTCCCGCGACGGCTTCCTGATCCGCAGAAACGCCATAGAGACCGGCGTCCACTGCCTGACCTCCATGGATACGGCAAACGCGCTGGCGCTGTCGCTGGAGACGGCACGGGATGAGATGACAATGATCGATATCGCGACAGTGAAAAATATGTAATCAGGAAATGAGGTAATTTTATGTATTGTACCAGAAATGTAACGAATGATTTAGTCTGGGTGGGAGGAGACGACCGGCGGCTCGCGATGTTCGAAGGCGTTTACTCGGTACCGGACGGCGTTTCTTATAACTCCTATCTTCTTTTGGATGAGAAAACGGTCTTATTTGACACGGTGGATAAGGCAGTTGACACGGTGTTTTTTGAAAATGTAGCGCATGCACTGGACGGGCGGAAGCTGGATTATCTGGTGGTTCATCACATGGAGCCGGATCACTCCGCCACGCTGGGCGGGATTTTGCTGCGTTACCCGGATGTGACTGTGGTCTGCAATAAAAAGACGGAGGGCATGATTTATCAGTTCTTCGGTGCGGATTTAAAAATGAACGTACAGATTGTAAAGGAAAACGATGTCCTGGAGACGGGTGCACACAAGCTGACTTTCCTGATGGCGCCCATGGTGCACTGGCCCGAAGTGATGGTCACTTATGATGTCACGGACAAGATTTTATTCTCGGCGGACGCGTTCGGCACGTTTGGGGCGTTAAACGGCGCACTGTTTGCGGATGAAGTGGATTTCTTTGCGGATTATCTGAAAGAATCGCGCAGATACTATACAAACATTGTCGGAAAGTACGGCACACAGGTACAGGCTCTTCTGAAAAAGGCGGCCGGCGTTGAGGTTAAGATGATCTGCCCGCTGCACGGTTTTGTATGGCGCAAGGATATTGATCAGTACGTGGAGAAGTATCAGCAGTGGAGCCGGTATGAGCCGGAGGTCACCGGCGTGATGATTGCCTATGCTTCCGTGTATGGCAATACGGAGAATGCAGCGAACATCCTGGCCTGCAAACTGCGGGACAAGGGCATCAGAACGACCATTTTTGATGTGTCTGTCACAGCTTCCTCGGAGATTGTCGCGGCGGCGTTCGAATACAGTCACCTGGTGTTTGCCTCCACGACATACAACGCGGGTATTTTTATCACGATGGACGAGCTCCTGCGTGATCTGGCGTCACATAACCTGCAGAACCGTACGGTTGGTTTTGTCGAAAACGGTTCCTGGGCGGCGACCAGCGGACGGCAGATGCGGGAGATTATCGGCGGTCTGAAGAATATGACTGTGCTGGAGGAGGGCGTCACTTTGAAATCTGCACTGCGCGCAGATCAGATGGCGGAGATTGAGGCGCTGGCGGACGCGATCGCCGGTTCCATGAAGGAATAAGCTGCGAGAACGATACAACGGCAGAGACTGTGCTGAGTTCTGAGGTCGTGTCAGATGCTATGATGAACGGCTGGTTCGGGTATGTGTTGTAAATAAGATATTATAGCGGATGAGAGAGTATATGATGCGTGTTTAAATGTCAGAATACGGATTGAAATTGTAAGAGATACATTAATGGATTAAAAAGGACAGGAGTGACAGTCATGATAAATCCGGCTACAATTAAAAAACTGATGCAGGCAAGAAATACATTTTCGGCGAACCATCCGAAGTTCAGCGCTTTTTTCGGCAATCTGTTCGGCAGCGGGATCCCGGAAGGAACGATTCTGGAGGTTACGGTGACGAAACCGGGACAGGAGCCGGTGACGACGAATATGAAAGTGCAGCAGTCAGATATTGATTTGTTTCAGGGGCTGCAGGAACTGGCGAAGTAAAAGTGTAAGATTAAAAACAGAACTCCCCGGCTTTGACCGGGGAGTTTGCATGAAGCGAAGCATATCGTTGAAAAAGTCTGGCCATAGTTTATTCAATGGACAATTATGGTTTCTGCCTGTTTTTATCTTTTAAGATCCCCTCCAGCTGAAGAAGGGCGGTTTTCCGGTCCAGTCCGCCGGCGTACCCGGTCAGGCTGGCGTCCGTCCCGATGACCCGGTGGCAGGGCACGATGATGGAGATAGGGTTGTGCCCTACGGCGCCGCCCACCGCCTGTGCGGACATGCGGGGGATTTTGCGCTGCGCGGCGATGATTTGCGCAATATTTCCGTAGGTCATGGTCTGCCCGTAGGGGATCGTTTTCAGAATCTCCCAGACGGCCATGCGGAAAGGCGTTCCTTCCAGCAGCAATGGCGGCGTAAAATCCGGACTCTGGCCATGAAAATAGGCGTCAAGCCATTCCCGTGTCTGTGAAAATACAGGATGCTCTTTGCAGGGACGGGACTCCATCTTTGCAAAGACTTTGCCGTAATATTCTTCGCCTTCAAACCACAGGCCGGTCAAAGCGGTTTCCGTCGCGGTCAGCGTGATGCTTCCAAGCGGGGAAGTGTAAGTGTCCGTGTATATCATGGCATTTCCTTTCGGCACGATGCGGTGCAGTGTTTCCCGTTCGGTGCAGGCCGGCATATGTGCTGTGTTTCTTGTTTGAGGCAGACCGGCATATGTGCTGTGGTTATAGTTTGACGGTATAAATGATATAATTTTTTATAGTCTAACACCTTAAAAAGATTATTGCAATTCCAATTGTATGTGCTGCCGGCTGAAAGGCGGCAGAATGGAGATTTGTATGCAGTTATATTTTGCCCCGCTGGAGGGCATCGGAGGATATGTTTACAGGAACGCCCAGGCGGACTTTTTTCCGAAAGCGGACAAGTATTTTTCACCTTTTATCTCACCGGGGGAGAAACGGCGGCTGACGCCGCGTGACCGCCGGGATGTCGCGCCGGAGCATAATGAAAGGATACACCTGGTGCCGCAGATCCTGACCAACCGGGCGGAGCTTTTCCTCGAGACGGTGAGGGAACTGCAGGCGTTTGGTTACGGGGAAGTCAACCTGAACCTGGGCTGCCCGTCCAGGACGGTGGTGGCCAAAGGCCGCGGTGCGGGGTTTCTGGGAAGACCGGAGGAACTGGAGCGTTTTCTGGATGAAATTTTTAAAAACTGTGACGTGCGGCTTTCGGTGAAGACCCGGCTGGGGATGGAAAGTCCGGAGGAGTTCGTGCGTCTGCTGGAGATTTTTAACCGCTTTCCCATGGAGGAACTGATCATTCATCCCAGAGTGCAGACGGATTATTATAAAAATGTTCCAAACCGGGAGATGTTTTCCCGGGCACTGTCGCGTGCAAACACGCCTGTGGTCTATAATGGCGATATTTTTTCACTGTCCGCTTTTGCTGAATTTCACGATGAATTTCCGGATGTGGACACTGTGATGATGGGGAGGGGTGTGCTCGCAGACCCGGCTTTGTTTGGGGAGGTGAGAGACCGGTGGAACCGGAAATCACCTGAATATCTGAATCAGAATCTGCCAGTCGGGGCAACGCAAAATTTATCAATCGGGCAGGGCGAATACAGGCTTACGAAGGAACGCCTCCTGGCTTTCCATGACCGCCTGCTGTCAGACTACGAATCTGTATTGTTCGGAGAGAAGACGGTTCTCTTTAAGATGAAAGAAATCTGGTATTATATGGCTCATATTTTTACCAACCACGAAAAATATGCGAAAGCGATCCGCAAATCCCAGCGGCTTTCCGGCTATCGGGAGATTGTGAAGAGGCTTTTTGCGGAGCAGAAGCTGCAGGAGAATGATTTTTAAACCGTCAAAACAGAGAAAATTACAACCTCTTTGCGGCTTATTTGCATGCATTTTTCTCAAAATTTACTATTTTTTCACAAACACGGGACAAATCGAAAAAATACTGGTAAAATAGAGTGGATTGGGACAATGGAGTCCGCGGTCTACGGAGGATAAAACAATGTCTGTTACAGAGGTATTTTTGCTGCTTGGCGGTGTCGGGTTGTTTTTGTACGGCATGACGATTATGTCAAGCGGCCTGCGCGATGCCTGTGGTGATAATCTCCAGACGATTCTGGAACATGCCACAAAGAACAAGTTTGTTGCCGTCCTGGTTGGTCTGGGCATGACGACGCTGATCCAGAGCTCATCAGCCACGGACGTGATGGTCATTGGCTTTGTCAACTCCGGCATGATGAATCTGTCCCAGGCGATCGGCGTCATCATGGGCGCCAATATCGGCACCACCATCACGGCGCAGATTACGGCGTTTAATCTGAGCGCTGTCACGCCGCTCCTGCTGTTTTTGGGCGCGGCGATGTTTCTATTTGTAAAAAAACGGTTCTGGAAGCATATCGGCTCCATTATCCTGGGGTTTGGAATGCTGTTCCAGGGCATTGCCATTATGAAAGAGGCGATCGCGCCGCTGTCTGAGTCGCCTGTTTTTGTAGAATTTCTGTCTGCACTGCACAATCCGGCGCTGGCTTTCCTTTTCGGTATCGCTTTTACGGCTCTGCTGCAGAGTTCTTCTTCTGCGACGGTTATTTTCCAGGCTTTTGCGATTCAGGGGTTGCTCAGCTATGATATGGCTGTGTATCTGATCATCGGTGCTGCAATCGGCTCGGTCACACCCAACCTGCTAGCAAGCCTGACCACCAACCGCAACGGCAAGCGTTCTGCTATCATGAATCTCCTGTTTAATGTGATACGTGCGGGTATTATCATCGTTCTGATCAATGTCTTCCCGGGAGTACTGACCTGGATTCAGTCACTTTCGCCGAACGACATTGGCCGGCAGATCGCCAATACCCACACAATCTTTGCGATTATCGCTGTGGTGATTGAGATATTCTTTACGAAACAGATTATCGCGCTGTCTTACAGGATTATTCCGCTGAAGCCGGAGGAGACAAAAAAGCAGGAGGACCGCTCTCTGGTATATATGACGGATATCACCCGGGTTCCCACCATCCTCATGCTGCGTCAGGCACAGCTGGAGATCGCGCGTATGGGCCGGATCGCGGCGGACAACCTGCAGGAGTCCATCGACTGTTTCTTCCATTATGATGCGGATCAGGCGGAGGAAATCCGGGAGAGAGGCGATACGGTTGCGATTCTGGATCAGGCCATCACAGAGCGGATGATCGCGCTCCGGCGGTTTGACCTCTCGAAAAACCATATGAAGCGGATTTCCATGATGACCATCGCCACGACGGACATTGAGCGCCTCTCGGATCACGCAATTAACATTACGGAATATTCGGAGCAACTGCAGTCAAAGAAGACGAGCCTGTCTGAGGCAGCTATATCGGAACTGCGGGAGATGACGTCCAATACCATGGAGGCCGTGCGCCTGGCTCTGGATATCTTTGCCTCGGAAGATTACGCACAGATTGACCGCCTGGAGGAACTGGAGTCGCAGGTTGATGATATGCAGAAAATGCTGATTGACAGTCATGTGGACCGCCTGATGCGTTCAGAGTGCAATCCCATGAGCGGCGTTATCTTCTCTGACATCGTCACGGACCTGGAGCGCTGTTCCGATCATGCGATAAACATTGCTTATGCGTTGAAAGAAAGAGATAATCAATATTTTACGACTTAAATACCCGTCATACAATTTTAATGAAAAAAACCTGAAAACAGCTGAATTGAAAAAGTAAATTCCAGTGCAAGAGTAAATTCCACTTGAT
>JAJQAD010000013.1 GCA_021204005.1 Clostridiales bacterium | reverse complement strand
AGGTATTTTCTTTAGTCAAGCTTCACTATGCTTTATATTATACAGGAAGCTATCTGCCGTTTTACGATGAAGATATGGCTTATGTGCTGGAGCATTTTGACGATCTGGTGCTGAAGGATGTGGCGGAGGCCGGCGGTTACGGCGTTGTCTTCGGCAATACCATGACCAGACAGCAGAAGGCAGATTTTATTTCACTGCTGAAAGCGGAGCCGCGGAGATTTATCGCGCAGGAGGTGATTGATTTCCAGGATATGGATATTCTGGACGGGGATCAGATCGTACAGCGCAAGGCGGATCTGCGGGCGTTTGTCCTGATGGCAGACGAGCCGATGGTGTGGAAGAGCGGTCTGACAAGGTTTACGAGAAACCCGGATTCCTTTATCGTAAATTCATCACAGGGAGGAGGATTTAAAGACACATGGGTACTATCTCATTAGAGCACATTGATAATTTATTCTGGCTGGGGCGTTATACGGAGCGTGTGTACACAACGCTTCGCCTGTACTTTGAGAGCTATGACGCTATGATTGACCTGATGGGGGAGGAATATAAGACATTCTGTGAGCGGATTGACATTCCGGATATTTACGGTTCCGCGGACGAGTTTAAAGCCAGATATCCTTTTGATACCGGGGATCCCAATTCCGTCATCAGCAATATGACCCGGGCTTACGACAACAGCATTATCATGCGGGAAATCCTCGGCAGTGAGGCGCTGTCCTACATACAGATGGCAATTTATGACATTCAGGTTGCGAAAAAAAGTGAATCGCCGTTGATTTCTCTCCAGGAGGTTATCGACCATATCCTGGCGTTCTGGGGTATTATGGACGACGAGGTGGATAACCCTCAGGTCCGGAATGTGATCAAAGCCGGAAAACGGATTGAACGGATTGATCTGTATGCGCGGCTGAACATGGGCGGGGCGGAGATTCTCCGGGAACTGAAGCGGCTGGCTCCCCGTGTGGAACAGAGCGGCATGCGTTACCATAAAGAATATCTGGATGAGATTGAAGAGCTTGCAAAAGCGGATAAGGTAGATTATTATAGAATCGTTTCTCTGATTGAAAATTTAATCATCATGTCCGTGTAAGTGCAGGGAGGTTTTTTGTGAGAGAACTGCGTTTTATCTATCAGATGAGCCTGATGTTTTCCGAACCGGCGACGCAGCATAATTATACTTTAAAATGTTTTCCGCAGAGCGATGAGGTGCAGGAAATTGACGGGATCCGGATTTTGCTGGACCCGGAGAGTAAGAATTTTGTCAGCCTGGATTCTTTCGGGAATCAGACACTCTGCGGTGTGGCGGAGCAGGAGCATCGCCTGTTCCGCATTACTGTGCAGGGTACGGCGCGGACAGGGCTTGCACCGGGACGGCGCGGGAATGCGGACAAACTCGGTATGTACCGCTATCCGTCCTATTATACGAAGGCCGGGGATGCGATTTTATCTTATTGGCGCAGCCACCCGGTTTACGGCATGTCCGCCCATGAGGCAGCCGTTTATTATATGAATCTTTTATATCGGGATATGCGTTATGCGCCCGGGCGAACCGGTGTCGCAACGAAGGCGGAAGAGGCCTGGATGATGCGCCGGGGTGTCTGTCAGGATTATGCGCATATTCTGCTGGCATTGCTGCGTCTCGAACACATTCCGGTACGTTATGTGGTCGGCATGATGATTGGTGAGGGAGCCAGTCATGCCTGGGTGGAAGTCTGGGAGGACGGCGTCTGGTATGGAGTGGACCCGACGAACGGCCGTGAGGCAGATGATCAGTATATCTTTATTTCCTGCGGACGGGATGCCGCGGATTGTCAGATGAATAAAGGGATGATGATCGGAGGCGGACAGCAGAGGCAGAGCGTGTCGGTCATTGTAACAGATTTTGAGTCATAATGATAGGGAAAAATTCGGCGTGTCCTTTTGAAAACTGACACGTTGATTTCGTGACTTTCCTTGCGCCGCCTATTGACAGGTTTTTCCGCAAACTCGCCGAAAAACAGGCTCAGACATGCTCCAAAACCTGTCGCTATGCTCGGAAAGTCTGCGAAATCTGCCTAAAGTCCGTTTTCAAAAAAAACGCCGAATTTTTCATTTACATTGTGGCTGGTAAAGGTGTTTTTTACGGATAGATTTACTTCGCAGATCAATATAGTCCGTATGAGCCATAAAAGTATACGGACGAAAACACGAGAAAACCAAACATAGTCCGTACGGCACTTAAAAAGATACGGACGAAAATACGAGAAAACCGAACATAGTCCGTACGGCACTTAAAAAGATACGGACGAAAATATGAGAAAATCAAACATAGTCCGTATGTTCTACAAAAACATACGGACGAGTTCACAGAAAGTGTAAAAATAATCCGTGCAGGGGATGAACATAGGGATGAATTTGCCGTGAGGATGGATATTGTTGTTACAGTGAGTGAGAAAGATTTCTGGCGATCGGGCATAATTCAGCTTATGGTCTGAAACCTAAAAATGAGAGAAAGGACATTATAGCGAAATATGGTAAAGAACGTAGCGTCTGTCGGTCTGCCGGTGGATGAGGTTTTGAATATCAGAAAGATGCGCGTGACGCCGGAGGGAAAAGATTCCGGAAAGCGCATCTGTATTGTGACGGGCACTCACGGGGATGAACTGGAGGGGCAGTATGTCTGCTATGAGGTGCTCCGGCGTATCCGGGAGCGGAAAGAACTGCTGACCGGGACGGTGGATATTTATCCGGCGATGAATCCGTTGGGCATTGACTCTCTGACGCGGGGAATCCCGGCGTTTGATCTGGATATGAACCGGCTGTTTCCGGGTAACCGGGACGGCAGTATGACAGAGTATGTAGCTGCGGAGATCTGCAAGGACCTGGACGGGGCGGATGTCTGTCTTGATATCCACGCCAGCAATATTTTTCTGACGGAGATGCCGCAGGCGCGGATCAATGTCAATACCAGTGAGAAGCTGGTGCCCATGGCGAAAAAGTTGAATCTGGATTTTATCTGGGTGCACGCCGCCAGCACGGTGCTGGAGTCTACGCTGGCCCACACGATGAATTCCAGAGGCGTCCCCACGATTGTAGTGGAGATGGGCGTGGGCATGCGCATTACGAAAGAGTACGGCGACCGGCTGACGGACGGGATTTTTCACCTGATGTATGATATGGGGATCTGGCAGGAGGATGTCCCGGTCTCGCATAAGCCTGTCGTGTCCGAGGATGGAAAAGTGAGTTTCTTAAACGCCGCCCACAGCGGTATTTTTATCAAAAATGCGATGCACGGCGACCGCGTCAAAACGGGTGATTTCATAGGGAGCATTGTCAACCCCATGACAGGGGAGGAACTGGACCATGTGACTTCGCCGGTGGATGGGCTGCTGTTTACCATCCGGGAGTATCCGGTGGTAGATGAGGGATCCCTGATTGCGAGAATTCTGGAGGGCGCGGCATGACGAAGAAGACAATTTATGAGATAAAATCCTTATACCGGGACGATTTCCGTGTGACCGGCTATGAGTTCGGTTCCGGGGAGAAATCCGCCTGTATCGTGGGCGGCTGCCGCGGCAACGAGGTGCAGCAGCTTTACACCTGTTCCCAGATCATCCGCCAGCTCAAGCAGCTGGAGAAAAAGGGAAAACTGAACCCGGGACACAAGATACTGGTTATTCCGTCGATGAATCCGTATTCCATGAATATCCAGAAACGGTTCTGGCCCATCGACAACAGCGATATTAACCGCATGTTTCCGGGGTACAATCTCGGTGAGACGACGCAGCGGATTGCTGCGGGAATTTTTGAGGAAATCCAGGATTATAAATATGGCATGCAGTTTACCAGCTTTTACATGCCGGGGAATTTTATGCCGCATGTCCGTATGATGCGGACTGGTTTTGAGGACGTGGATCTGGCGAAACAGTTCGGCTTTCCCTACGTGGTCATCCGTGAGGTGCGGCCTTATGACACCACCACGCTCAATTATAACTGGCAGATCTGGGAGAGCAAGGCGTTCAGTGTCTATACGAACAGCACCGATACCATAGATCAGGAGTCGGCCATGCAGGCGGTGCGCTGTGTGCTGAATTTCTTGGGGAAACAGGGAATTTTACAATACCGGTCTCACGAAGGTTATATTTCTGAGGTGGTCTCCGACCGTGCCATGGCGTCTGTCAGGGCGGAGGCTTCTGGCATCTTTGCCGGCCGTGTGAAAGTGGGCGAGACTGTCAGCCAGGGAGAATTGCTGGCGGAGATACTTGACCCATACGAGGGTGAGGTGCTGGAGCAGATCTTCTCGCCGGCGGACGGGACAGTCTTCTTTGCGCACAACGATCCGATGACATACTCGCACACTTCTATATATAAGATTGTGAGAAACCTGGAGGCATAAGATATATAATTATTATAGTGGGCAGACAATTATTTACGCACAGAATAGAGGAATTGCCGCCATCTTATTTTTAAGCAACTTTGTAGGGACGTTTTTAGCTGAGGCGAAAACGTCCCTCTCATTGACAAAAGCCGCCCTTTATGGTATCGTTTTCACATTACGTACCACATTGATTTAGCACACTAAAGGGGACTTGGATATGACATCAAATCATAACATTTCCGGCGCTGATTCACAGCAGGATTTCACGCTGCTCGCGCCGACGCTGGAGAAATATGCGTCGGTTCCGGGCAGCCTGATCACGATTCTGCAGCAGGCGCAGGATATTTACGGGTATCTTTCACAGGAAGCCATCGAGTATATTTCCGCGAAGACCGGCATTACACCGGCGCGGATTTACGGGGTGGCTACTTTTTATGCGCAGTTTCGCCTGACACCGATCGGAAAATATCTGATCATGATGTGCAAGGGCACGGCCTGTCACGTCAATGGCGCGGATCGCGTGCAGGAGGCAGTCAGCGAGTATCTGGGGATACAGGACGGTGAGACGACGGAGGATGGTATTTTTACCTTAAATAATGTGGCCTGTCTCGGCTGCTGTTCTCTCGCCCCTGTCATGATGGTAAAAAGCACGGACGGCGAGGAGACCTACGGCAATCTGACGAAGGATTCCGTGGTGAAAATCTTAGGCGAGATCCGTTCCAGACAGAGCGGGGAGGTGCAGGCATGAAAGTTGTAATCGGACAGGGAAGCTGCGGCATCGCCAGCGGTGCGAAAAAGACCGAGGCGGAATTTGTAAAACAGATTGCAGAGAGAAATCTTACCAACGTAGTTCTGGATAAGACCGGCTGCATCGGCACCTGTTATCTGGAGCCGATCGTGGATGTATATAGTGATGAAGGTGCGCTGCAGGCAAGATATGTGAAGGTGCAGCCGCAGAATGTGGCTTCTATTGTGGAGAAGCATCTGATCGGCGGCGAGGTTTTAACAGACCAGGCCATCTCTGAGGAGGATGCGGCGATTCTGGCGAACCAGAATCGTATCGTTCTGCGCAACTGCGGTCTGATCAATCCGGAGCGCATTGAGGAATATATCGAGCAGGATGGCTACGAGGCTGCAAAAAAGGTTCTGACCACCATGACGCCTGAGGATGTGATTGAGGAGATCAAAGTGTCCGGCCTGCGCGGACGAGGCGGAGCCGGATTCCCCACCTGGTTTAAGTGGAACG
Organism: Clostridiales bacterium; assembly: GCA_021204005.1. Classification (GTDB taxonomy): domain Bacteria; phylum Bacillota; class Clostridia; order Lachnospirales; family Lachnospiraceae; genus Eubacterium_I. Next base: position 2,767 of record JAJQAD010000013.1, on the reverse strand, counting down.
CGGCCCGTCAGAGCGAGGGCAGGGAAAAATATATTGTCTGCAACGCGGACGAGGGAGATCCGGGCGCGTTTATGGACCGCAGCGTCTTAGAGGGTGATCCGAACGCCGTTCTGGAGGGCATGATCATCGGCGGTTATGCCATGGGAGCCTGCGAGGGCGTGATCTATGTCCGTGCGGAGTATCCGCTGGCCATCGAGCGTCTGGAGATTGCCCTGGGACAGGCGCGGGAGAAAGGTTTTCTCGGGAAGAAGATTTTCGGCACGGACTGGGATTTTGATATCCGCATCAAGGCCGGAGCCGGTGCGTTTGTCTGCGGTGAGGAGACGGCGCTGATCGCTTCCCTGGAGGGTGAGCGCGGCATGCCGCGGTTAAAGCCTCCCTTCTCTGCACAGAAAGGTTACTGGCAGAAACCGACCAATATCAATAATGTAGAGACCTATGCCAATGTGGCCTGGATCATCCGCAACGGCGGCGAGGCGTTTGCCGCCTACGGCACGGACCAGAGCAACGGCACGAAGGTGTTTGCCCTGGCAGGCAAGATCAAAAAAGGCGGTCTTGTGGAGGTACCCATGGGCCTGACTTTAAAGGATGTCATCTATAAGACCGGCGGCGGCATCAAGAACGATAAGACATTTAAGGCGGTTCAGATGGGCGGCCCTTCCGGCGGCTGTATCCCGGCGGAGCTGATCGATACCCCGGTTTCCTACGAACACATCAACAAGACGGGTGCGATTGTCGGTTCCGGCGGTATGATCGTCATGGATGAGAATACCTGTATGGTAGATATGGCGCGGTATTTCCTGGATTTCACCCGGAAAGAGTCCTGCGGCAAGTGCAATTACTGCAGGCTGGGGACGAAGCGCATGCTGGAGATTCTGGAGCGGATCACGAACGGGGAAGGCCGTGACGGTGATATCGAGCTGCTGGAGGAGCTGGCGATGAAAGTGCGCGACGGCGCCATGTGCGGTCTCGGACAGACTGCTCCGAACCCGATTCTGACGACTCTGAAGTATTTCCGGAATGAGTATGAGGATCATATTTACCGTCACAAATGTACCGCGAAATCATGCAAAGCCCTGATTTCCTATAAAATTACCGACAAGTGCGTAGGCTGTACGCTCTGCGCGCGCAACTGTCCGGTGGACGCCATCAGCGGCACCGTGAAGAATCAGCACACAATCGACCCGGATAAATGCATTAAGTGCGGCAAGTGTGCGGAGAACTGCCGGTTTGACGCGATCGAGATAGAGTAGGAGGGGCAGATATGGTAAAACAGTACAGAATTAATATAGATGGAAAAGAAGTGACCGCTCTGCCGGGACAGACAATCCTGCAGGTGGCCAGGAAAAATGATATTTACATACCCACGCTCTGTTATGACGAGCGGATGGAGATCTACGGTGCCTGCGGCCTGTGTGTGGTGGAGGTGGAGGGAAATCCGAAGCTGTTAAAGGCCTGTGCCACAGAAGTCGCACCGAACATGATTATTCACACGACGAGCAAGCACATTGAGGAATCCCGCAAGACGAACCTGGAGCTGCTTCTCTCCAACCATGTGGGCGACTGCCGCCCGCCGTGTGTCAAGGCGTGTCCGGCCCAGACGGACTGCCAGGGCTATGTGGGTCTGATCGCGGAGGGGCGTTATCAGGAGGCGCTGGAGCTGATCAAAGAAAAAATTCCGCTGCCCGCGTCTATCGGACGCGTCTGCCCGCACCCCTGTGAGCAGGAGTGCCGCCGTGGACTCGTGGAAGAGCCGGTTTCCATCGCAAATCTGAAGCGGTTTGCCGGGGATCTTGGTCTGGCGGAAGGAGATTTTCTGCCGGAGTGCGCGGATGCGACAGGGAAAAAAGTGGCCGTGATCGGCGGCGGCCCTTACGGTCTCTCCATGGCGTATTTCCTGAGGAGAAAAGGACATGCGGTCACAATTTTTGAGGCGATGCCCTATGCCGGCGGCATGCTGCGTTACGGCATTCCGGAATACCGCCTTCCGAAGGCGGTCCTTGAAGAGGAAGTGGATGTAATCCGCGCGATGGGCGTGGAGATTCGCACCAATACCCGGGTCGGCGAGGATGTTTCCTTCGCTTCTATCAGAAAGAATTATGACGCGGTCTGCATCGGCATCGGCGCCTGGAAATCCACCGGCGTTCGCTGCGAGGGAGAGGATACCCCTGGCGTGATCGGCGGTATTGATTTCCTCGGCAAAATCGAGCGCGGCGAGACGTTTGCCATGGGCAAGAAGGTGGCGATCGTCGGCGGCGGCAATACGGCTATGGATGCCTGCCGCAGTGCGGTTCGTCTCGGCGCGAAAAAAGTCTACAATGTCTATCGCCGGACCAAAGACGAGATGCCTGCGGATATGGTGGAGATCGAGGAAGCTGAGGAGGAGGGAGTCATCTTTAAAAATCTGACGAACCCCTTAAAAATCCATGCCGGAGCGGACGGGCGCGTCTCCTCCATGACCCTGCAGGTGATGGAGCTGGGTGAGCCGGATGCCAGCGGCAGACGCTCCCCGAAACCGGTGGAGGGCTGCACCGAGGAGCTGGATGTGGATATGGTGATTCTGGCCATCGGACAGGCGGTGAACCCGGAGGGCATCACCGGTGTGGAATTTACGAGAAAGAACGGCATTGTTTACGATAAAGATACCTTTATGACGAAGCTGCCGGGCGTGTTTGCCGGCGGCGACTGCGGAAACGACAAGATCTCCATCGCAGTGGAGTCCATCGCGGACGCGAAAAAGGGCAGCGCGGTAGTGGATTCTTATCTG
>JAJQAD010000096.1 GCA_021204005.1 Clostridiales bacterium | reverse complement strand
GAACAGAGCAGTGTCAGCATCCGCCCGGCCTCTGCTCCAAGGACGGAAACCGCATACTTCGGATTCGCGTAGCTCTCCGCATAATGAAGCGGTGAGATATGCGCATACAACGCCTCCTGATCTGCCCGGCATTCCGCCATAGAGCGCTGCGCAAGACGACCGTCTTTCTTTTTCTCATAAATCTCCGCTGTCTTTAGCAGAAAAGCGGCACCCTTCTTAAAATAATCCTGATATTTTTCCGGAACCAGATCATCGGAAGCAATGTGGGAAATCCGGTCGGTCATCAGAAGATACCGTTCCCCCGTCAATTCCTCCTCCGGTGCATTCCACGCCTGATCAGCCATAATCTTCCTCCTTTCTAGAAACCGTATGTATACAATCCTCCCAGCACCGCCGTCATGATCACCCCGAGCACCAGGCTGATCCGCGGCGGCACCGGTCTCACTTTTTCCTCCCGCACGGCGAGGATTCCGAGGACAAGCGCCCCGGCCGCCAACACCAGTGCGATAAGACCTGCGGTGCCCACAAAAAACTCCGCCTCTCCTCCATAATAAAAGGAAAAGCCAACCGACACGCAAAACAGGCCAGCCGCGCAAATCGCTGCGACTGCGCCAATCCATCCCGTGACCGAATGCTTCAGATCCCTCATCCGGGTCTTTCGCGTCCGGCGAAAATATTCTTTTCTACTGTTAGCCATTTTCTCTCCTGCGACGGTCTGCCGTCACGTCCCTTTTGTGCTGTATCCCTTTATAAAGCAAAACACCGATCACACTGCCTATCGTGTTTAAAAACAGGTCATCCACATCAAAACTGCCGGTCATTGTAACAAGCTGCACACACTCCACCGCCAGACTCAGTTCAAATCCCAGCAGCACGACACGAAAGATGCCCCGCAGACGCCGGACCATGGCGGGAACCAGAAACCCAAAGGGTGTAAAAATCAGAATATTCCCTGCCAGGTTCAGAAACGCAGCGGTAAGGCCGATCTGCTCCCGGTAAGCCAGAAAACGCCGGATCTCCCGAAAAGGAATCAGATTATAGTGGTAAGTCCGGTCCAGATCCATCCTGCCCATCCTCTCGGAAAAAAACAGAAAGTAGACCAGCACCACCACATATATGGCAAAGAGAACCCAGCACAAAACCCTGCAACTCTTTTTATGCTTGCTGATGAACATGTAAATGTATCCTTCTATGCACCGTACTGTTCATAGTATGCGTCGATTGCCGACTTTAATGTATCGTCAATGACAATCCTGCCGTTGTGCGGCCGGTTATAAAGATACTTCACAACCTCCGCCATGGTCACAATCGCCCCGGTTTCAAACCCGTAAAGGTCGCGGATCTCATCCAGAGCGCACTTCTCGCCGCCTTTTCCCACTTCCATCCGGTTTAAGGAAACCATCAGTCCCACGATGGTCACATCCCCTTGCGCACGGATAATCGGGAACGTCTCCTCAATCGACTTGCCCGATGTGGTCACATCCTCAATGATCACCACCCGGTCGCCATCCTTGATCTTACTGCCGAGTAAGATACCGGCGTCTCCGTGATCCTTGGCTTCCTTGCGGTTGGAGCAGTAGCGGACTTCCTTTCCGTACAGCTCGGAAAACGCGATCGCCGTTACCACCGCCAGCGGGATCCCCTTGTAAGCGGGACCGAATAAAACGTCAAAATCCTCGCCGTATCTGTCATGAATCGCCTTTGCATAGTAAATTCCCAGCCGATGCAGCTGAGAACCTGTGACATAAGCGCCGGCATTCATGAAAAACGGAGACTTCCGCCCGCTTTTTAACGTAAACTCTCCGAACTTTAATACGTCGGATTCCACCATAAAATCTATAAATTCCTGCTTATATTGTTCCATAACTGATCTCCTTTTTATTGCGAAATTGCGGCAGTCAGCGAAATGCAGGATAAGACCTGTCCTCTCTGCTTCCGGATATCTGTTTTTACACCATAAAGCCTCTGCCGCTGTTTACTGTCACACACAGGCGCTCCCACGAGCACACACGTCAAGTATAACATCCCGAATCTGAGGATTCAACCGAAACTTGTAGAAAAACAACAGCGGAGGCCTGCTCATGTCCCAGCGAGCGTGTAGACCAGCACCGGATCCCCCGTACTGATATTTTCAAATATCGTTTTTGCCGCGCTCTTCCAGCACCAGCTCGTATCCATTTACCTCTTCAACAATCATTTCCTCCAGTTCGTCCACCGTATTCGAGGAACAGTCAATTCCATTGACAGTCGTATAGGGAAGGTAGTGCCCTGTATAAAAAAACACCAATGCCAAGATAAACAGCTGCAATGGCTGCTGTGATAACAGATATTATAATATGCAGCTTCCTGTGCCTTTTCTTTTCTCCGGCAGCAACATCTGCCGCAGTTTCCTCCGGCACTTCACTCCGGGATTCTGCTGTTTTCTCTGATATTTCACTCCCGGATTCCGTCTCTTCTCTCCGATCATCTTCTCAGTCTGTCATGTATTCCCCAACATGTTTCCAATATTTTCCATCTTTTTCATATGAATAATCTGATTATAATTTTCCCCACAGTATTTGTCAAATCCCTACGGCGTATAGGGATTTATAAAAAAACGTCCGTTCATTCACAAAAAATCGCATTTTTTCCCTTTTTTATTTGCGCTATAATGTTCATAAGCAAACTCGAAAGACCATAGTTTTCCGAGTCTCTGCCCGTCGGAAAAACATATAGCAAAGAGAAAGGGGAAATCACACAATGAAAACATTAGAAATCATCCGCACCGAAGTGGCGAACAATTACACCTCCACAGCGATCGCATCCATGGTCATCGGTGCAACCTACCAGACAGACGGCGAAGAGCAGACCATCACGGCCGGCGAAGGCCAGACACTGGTCCTGGTCGTGGACGGCGTACAGGAAAATCTGGTTCCGGGCGCATCCTACGAAGTAAAAGAGGGGTTTGAAATCGTAGCGATCAGCATTTACAAGGCGGGCGGCCCGAGCGCGGCTCCGTGGTCCGGCGCAAAAGAAGAAGAGAAGGTAAGCTACTACTTCCGTCAGGCTCTGCTGGTAAAAGACGGCAAGATCGTGGACGACTGCTCCATCCCGCAGCTTATCCATGGCGGCTCTTTCGACGCAGCAAAGGCAGACGGCATCACACTGACCTCCAACGCACCTCATTTCAACGGCATCATCCTGGATGAGGGCACAAAATATGAAATTAAGAATGCGAAATTATACGCAAAGGGCGACGGCAGCGACGACCTCTCCGGCTGGGCGGCAGTCGTGATGGCTGACAACAAATCCGTTGTCGACATTTCTGATTCCTATATTGAGACCGAAGGCTGCATCCGCTGCGGACTTTACGTAGACAACACTGCGGTTGTTACGGTAAAAGATTCCGTTCTCTACTCTCAGGAGACCCCGGACACCTACGATGAGTTCCACGGTCTGGTACCTGCTATGATGAAGCGTGTTCCTTTCGCACTCGGCATGGAAGGCACCGTCCGCACGCTGAATGTCATGGCAGATGGCCAGGGCATCTTCAAGGACAGCATCGTGGTTTCCACCGGCTGGGGCGCACTCTCCTGTGATTCCGGTACCGCTTACGACATCTGCGGCACCTACTGCCTGGACTGCGACGGCGTTCTCTCCGGCATCGGCACACTGGAAGTTGCACAGGAAGGCAAAGAGTACACGACCGTGAAGGAAGTAAACGGCGTAAAATACGGCTTTACCGTGGGCGGTTCCGGCTATGTTACCTATGCGGACTCCGGCGTACATAACAGATACAAAAATGTAGAATTCTACTCCCCGGATTACATCCAGATCATGGGCTCCGGCCGCAGCGGTTCCGAGTACATCGATTCCTATCTGTATGCGGAGCACAACGCATTCATGACCCAGCAGTCGGCCGGCGGCACTTACGAGCTGACCAACACAAAGGTTGACACCGTAGACGCTCTGCTCCAGATCAAATCCGGCGCAGCCAACACCGGTTTCTCGAACATCATCGTAGACAACTGCGAAATCAACTTCTCCGGCACTTCCACCCGTTCCAAAGACGGTATCCTGGTAGAGCTGGTTGAGTCCGATGACGCGGGCAACCCGGGCATCACCACTTACACCATCAACGATCACGCGGAGGAAGCAGAGGCTACATTGAGCTCCGTGACCGAGTGCTATGCAACACTGAAAAACGGCGAATATGCCGGCGACATCTACAACTGCATTTACAACTATCGTCAGGAACTGAACGTAGCTGTAGAAAATGCGGTTCTGACCGGCGCCATCTCCTCCTCCACCGCTATCCATGTGGATCTGGAAGGCAATGTTGTCCCGAACGGAACGGTACTGAACGCATTCCTCGGTTCCAAAGAGTATGACCATGTAAGATACAACGCCGAGCAGGGCGGCCAGAACGGCGACTGCCTGATCATCGGACGTTACTGCCATACCGCAGCGCCGATGCTGAACAACCCGATCAACGTCACCTTAAAAGACGCAAAATGGAACGCGACGGGCGACGGCTATCTCCAGAATCTGACCATCGATGCCATGAGCGACATCACTGCTGATTCGGCTGTTACCATCACCGTCAAGAGCCTGACTGTCGGCGGCAAAGCATATGAGGACGGCTCCTACAACGAAGGCAACGTCACCATCGTGGTAGACTCCACCGCCATCGAAGTCGTTGATAACGGTATCTGCGACGCAGGTCAGACCTACGGCAACGTAGCTTACACATTCTACGGCCAGATGGAGGACGGCACACTGAACTCCAAAGCATTCGAAGTGAAGCGCCAGAACTACATCGACGGCAAGCTGTACTACAGCATCATCCCGGCGGAGGGCTGCAGCATCGTGTCCACCTCTTCTGAGGGCGGTGAGATTTCCAAGAACACCGCAGGCGGCGAGCTGGCTATCTACGAGAACGTAATTGCACCGGCTGACGGCGCAAAGGCCATGTCCGTGACAGCGATTGTGAAGGGTTGCTAGAATCCGGCAGCATATATTATACCTGTCGCGGATGACTGCACATCCTCTGCAGGCAAAAAATCAGCCTCTTAGAAAAATTCTAATCCGAGAAAGACGGAAAAGATTTCACCAACAGGTGGCTTTTCCGTCTTTCTCTGTTATAACAGGAAAAATTGTATCGGGTGATATAAGACTATGGAAAGAAATAAAAGCTATGACATCGGCAACCCTTTCCGCAACACCGGCACGGGACCGCAATTTGAAAATGAAGATTTACAGCAAATGCTGGACGCTCAATATCCGGACTTTCACGGATGCGTTTAAACAAACCTAAGAGATCAGCCCTGCTGATTTCCGCAGGAAGCACAGAAGATGATTCTGATGTCAGATTCGTTTCGCAGGCGAATCCGATGAGTCTCCAGGAAAGGAAAAGCATCTGACGTTATCCAATCCATTCAGTCTTCAATGCTCTCCGATCAGCTGCTCTTCCACACTCTCAAATCCCAGCCGTGCGATGGTGTCCGCAAACCGTTCTCCGGCAATTCCCTGCTCCTTAAACAGCAACAGCGCACGCTCCACCGTATCCAGCACTTCCTCTTTGTCTGTAAATATCTTATTCAGATAGTGCCCCTGCGCTACTTTTTTGCCCCAGCGTCCGCCGATGCAGATGCGATAGCCGTTGACATAATTTTCCACCGCTCCGAAAGGACATTTACTGACGCAGCGTCCGCAGTGGTTGCAGGCTGCCTCATCAATGACGATCTTATCCCCCTGCAGCTTCGCCGCTCTGATGGGACAATTTTTCTCAATCTGACAGACTTTACATCCCCTGCACTTCTCCAGATCAAGCTGCGGAACTTTCTGCCCGATAATGCCGACGTCGTTCAGATCCGGTTTCAGACAATTGTTTGGACATCCGCCCACGGCAATCTTAAACTTGTGTGGCAGCTTCACCTGCCCGTACCCGTGATAGAATTTCTCATGAATCTCTTCTGAAAGAGCAAACGTATCTATCAACCCATACTGGCAGGTCGTTCCCTTGCAGGAAACCACCGGGCGGACTTTCGCACCGGTGCCTCCGGTCTCCAGTCCGGCCTCAGCCAGGAACGCCCGAAGCTCCTCAATCTGATCAAAAGCAACGCCCTGAATCTCCATGGTCAGACGTGCCGTCATTGTCACCTCGCCGCTGCCAAAACGCTCCGCCGCTTCCGCAATGGTCCTGGCCTCCGCCGCCGTAACCTTCCCGTTCCGCGTGATAACACGGCAGTTAAACCTATCCGGTGTGCGCTTATCCTTCAGAAAACCAAGGGCTTTCACGCGGGTTTCTTCTTCCTTCGAGACAGCTTTGACTTCTGTATTCACATATGTATCCATAACCTTTCCTTCCACGCACTTTTCCGTGCTCCTATTCATATCAATATTGTAACCAAAAATTATTAATTATTTAGACAACAGTTCAAAAAGCCTGCGATTATCCTGCTGTAAACGCTTTCATACCAGACTCAAAACACCTGAACTTTTTGTATCCTGCCCTTTTCATATATCATCATACATCATCTATCCCATATATTTCAATATTATTTTCCTGATTTCATATATGATTATATGAAATAGTTTTTCCTCGACACAGAAGTGGCTCCCGCCTCACGGCAGAAGCCACTTCCTGTATAGGTGTATAAGGTTTTTGGTATGTATCTGCCAGTTTTAATAATAAAACATCCTACTTCTCACCGTACATACGGTCTGCCGCGTTGGCATCCTTCATCTTCAGCACCGGGGAGTTTTCCGATACATTGTTTTTTGTCAATCAATAATTCCGGCAGAATTTTCCGCCTGCTCCAGGCGTTTCATCCCGCGCAGCTCCGCCCACACCATGAGCACCGTCGTCACCGCAGCCAGAAGATCGGCAATCGGAGCCGAATACAAAATACCCATCAGTCCAAACCGCATCGGCAATATAATGATAAGCGGCAATATATAGATCAGCTGGCGGGTCAGCGACAGGAAAACTCCTTTTTTCGGCTTTCCGATCGCAGTAAAAAAGTTCGCCGTGATCGGCTGCAGAAAGTTTAACCAGGTAAAAAACATAAAAATCTTAAAAAACAGAACGCCAAATTCAAAATATTCCTCCGTGTTGCTGCCGAACCACTCCAGAATCTGCCGTGGAAAAAGGCGGAAGAAAATGAAGGAGGCCAGCGATCACCAGGCCGTAAACAAGCGCCACAAAGTAAGCCTCACGCACACGCCCGTACTTTTTCGCCCCGTAGTTAAAGCTCTCAATCGGCTGTGCTCCCTGTGACAGACCGATGATTACCGAGAGGAAAATCTGGTAAACTTTCATAATAATCCCGCAGCAGGCCAGCGGAATCGCCTCTCCATAGACAGACAGAGCTCCGTAATACGTCAGCGAATTGTTCATCACGATCTGAACCACCATCATAAAGATCTGGTTAAAAAACGGCGAGGTACCGATTACTATGATCTGTTTCACATTCTCCCACTGCAGCCGCAGATGTTCCGATTTCAGCGGAACCGTTTTAAACCCCCGCATATAAAGGATGACGATGGTACCGGAAACAATCTGCCCTATAATGGTAGCCAGAGCAGCCCCGGTCATTCCCCAATCAAACCCAAGCACAAAGAGCGCATCCAGGAAAATATTCAGGATAGCGCCGGTCAGACTACAGATCATCGTCATCTTCGGACTGCCGTCCGCCCGCATCAGGTGTCCGCCGCCGGTGGTCAGAATCAGAAACGGAAAGCCGATTGCCGTGACGCGCAGATATTCTTTCGCATAGGGAAATACATTGTCCGGCGTGCCGAAGCCCCGCAACAGCGGAGTCATGAAAATCTCCGCCACGGCACAAAGTATGATACCGCTCAATACCAGCATAACCAGAGCATTGCCGATGTAATGTGCCGCTTTTTTCGTCTCTCCCCGTCCCATATTCAGGTTAAAGCAGGCGGAACCGCCGATTCCGAAGAGAAGTGCCAGCGCTGTGCAGGATGTCGTCAGCGGAAATACGACATTGGTCGCCGCATTGCCCAGCGTTCCCACCGCATGTCCGATAAAAAGCTGGTCTACTATATTATAAACCGCTCCGATCACCATAGCGACAATACTCGGTATGGCAAATTTGATCATCAGGCCAGTCACCTTTTCGGTGCCCAGCGGATTTGACGAAACGTTCTGTGTTTCCATTTTCCTTTCCTCCTGCTCATATCCGTCACTTCTGCTTCTGCCCGGAAATTATAATGATGATGCCGACAAAAAGCATGACACTTAAGGATTTTCTGCATCTAACTAAAAACCACGAATAATAATGTGAGAGGCTGACCACCTCTCACATCAGAAGAATCGAGTAGGAGGCGACTTTTGCCTCATACTCGCCGCGCGGGGTGCGGACAGCA
>JAJQAD010000008.1 GCA_021204005.1 Clostridiales bacterium | reverse complement strand
GTATGCGGAGGGCGTGCGCAACATACTGCTCATCACCGGCGACCCGATTCCCACAGCGGAGCGCGATGAGGTAAAAAGCGTGTATCAGTTTAATTCGAGAAAACTGGCAGCTTTCGTCACCTCGCTCGCGAAAAAATCTCTGCCGGGGCCGTTTCACCTCTTCGGTGCTTTGAATGTCAACGCAAGGAATTTTGACGTTCAGCTGCGTCTGGCAAAGGAAAAGGCAGAGAAAGGCATGGTGGGCTTTTTAACTCAGCCGGTTCTCACATCCCAGGCTTTTGAAAATTTAAAACGTGCCCGTGAAGAACTTGATGCATATCTGCTGGGCGGCGTGATTCCCGTAGTCAGTGAACGGAATGCCCGTTTTATGGACAGTGAGATCAACGGCATCAATGTAGACCCGGGGATCACGGCGTTATATGTCGGGAAAAACCGCGAAGAGGCGGAAGACCTGGCTGTGGAGATTTCCTCGGAGATCATGCGGCGGATATCTCCCTACGTGGATGGGTATTATCTGATGACGCCGTTCGGGCGGACGGGGCTGATGGCGAGGATTATTCAGGAGTCGATTTCTGGGGTATAAAATACAAAAAAAGCGTTAGTATGAGGGCATACAAATCTTTTTTAGCCGCTATACTTTAGGCAGTGGAGTTGGAAGCGAAGGTAGTTATGAGATATAACATTCCCGAACGATTACAAAGAGATATTGAACGTTTCGCCAAAGAGCATCAGATAGAGCGGGTGATTCTTTTCGGTTCCAGAGCAAGAGGAGATTATACAGAAAGAAGTGATATAGATCTTGCGGTATATGGCGGAAATTTTGACGCATTCTACTGGGATATCAAAGAAAAAGCTCATACGCTTCTGATGCTTGATATTGTGGATCTGAATAAGAAAATTTCTGATGATCTGAGAGAAGATATAGAGAGGGACGGGTGTATCATTTATGAGAAAAATGGATAATTTTTCAAATTGTCTGCAGGTATTGAAAAATGCTGATTTTAAATTGGCGGACAGGGATGAGATATATCGGACCGGGATTATCGGACAATTCAATCTGACTTTTGAACTTGCCTGGAAAGCTTTGCAGTCGATACTTCGTCTGCACGGTGCGGATGGTGCTCAGACAGGGTCGCCAAGGGAAATTCTGCAGGTGGGATACCGGTTTGGTTTTGTGGACGATGAGGCTACATGGCTGCTGATGCTGAGAAAACGGAACACTTCTGTGCACATTTATGACGAAGATGAGGCGGATGAACTGTTGCTTTTGGTCCGAGACAGTTTTATACCGGCTTTTGAGAAACTGGAAAAAGTATTGGAAAAGAAACTGGAGGAGGTGTAGGATGCCGCACCAGTAATTGTTTTGTTTTATTATCCTGCAAGGGTGAACGTGTATGAAGACCTGGAAATTACGATTGCGGATTTAATTTAGCTTGCGTGAAAATGGATTTTAAGAAATCATTAAGATTTCTTCTTTTTCTTTCATAAGAATGCCCTGTTATCCTATTTGCATAAAGGATGGCAGGGCTATTGTGTGCGCAGGCAATGAGCCGTGCAGTAGAGTTTATGGTGAAATGAGTGCAAATGACAGAGTGTATGATATCGGGAGAAGCAAAAGTTTATGATTAACATATTAGTGTGCGACGACGACAAGGACATTGTGGATGCCATCGAGATTTATCTGGCTCCGGAAGGGTACAACATTCTGAAAGCGTATGATGGGATTCAGGCGATTCAGATGATCAAGGAGAACAACATCCAGCTTCTGATCCTTGACGTGATGATGCCGCGGATGGACGGCCTGCGAGCGACTCTGAAGATACGCGAGGAGTCCAACATCCCTATCATTATTTTGTCTGCGAAAACGGAGGATACGGACAAGATTTTCGGACTCAATGTGGGAGCCGATGATTATGTGACCAAGCCATTCAACTCCATGGAACTGGTGGCGCGCGTGAAATCCTAGCTGCGCCGTTACACGCAGCTGGGAACCAGGGCCGCGGAGACAGAGTCACAGATTTACCGCACCGGCGGGCTGGAGATCAACGACGATACCAAACAGGTGATTGTGGACGGCATGCCGGTGGAGAAGCTGACGCCCATGCAGTACAATATCCTGCTGTTTCTGACAAAAAATAAGGGGCGGGTGTTTTCCATCGAACAGATTTATGAAAATGTCTGGGGAGAGGACGCGATCAACGCGGACAACACCGTTGCCGTGCATATTCGTCATATCCGGGAGAAAATCGAGATCAACCCGAAAGAGCCGCACTATCTGAAAGTGGTCTGGGGCATCGGATACAAGGTGGAGGATTTGTAAGACAGGAGGAGAGCCATTGAAAAAGAAAAAACTATTTTCCATACCGGCAAAAATCATTACTATCGTCATCCTTGCTGTATCAGCTTTCCTGGCCGGGCTTGCCGCGATGCGCATTGCCCAGGGCTATTGGATCGGGATGACGTTTTCAGAGATGGCGCACGGGTCATTTTACAGCAACAGTTCCGCAGCAGCCAACTATCTCTACCGGGAGGGGAGTTCGATTCTGGCCACCCTGCAGGATGAGAATTCGTTCTGCCGGGAAGGTTCTTCCTATGATGAAACGGAAACGATTGACATCATGAATCTGGACGCCGGTGTGGGCAATGAAAATAAAAACCCGGATACAACCTATGCATTGGCAGATCTGGATGCTTTTTATGGTTCGGATGGGTATGCTCTTATCCAGTATCTTGTGAATTACGGGCAGGAGCTGACGTCGGATGATTTTTATACGGAAGAAATGAGTGCGGATACTGCAGCGGCGGAGGAGGCAGATGACGGGACAACGGCGGCAGAAGCGGAAACGGATGAAGCAGGGGCCGCATCAGAGTTTGCGCAGGAGGAGATGGGGCCGGGCGCCACGCTGCTCGGTACGGAAAATGTGACGGCAGATACCATCGCGGACTCGGATGCAGATGAGTCCCATTACACGTATGAAACGATCAATCATACATTTGGTATTTATGGAAATCTTGCCAATGTACTCTACAACAACGGTATTGTTGTGGAGGAGGATTATATAGTAAATGCTGCCGGGGGGACTCTGGCGGAATATGCCAGGGAAAATCAGGATTCTGTGTCTATCCTGGATTGTTATACCCAGCTGATCGCGGCGGCGGAAGCGCTGGATTTATACCTGAGCGGTGCGGAGGATTCCAACGCCATGCTCTATGTGCGCAATGTCTCGACAGATGATGTCTACACGAATATTGAGGGATGGCGGAATCTGACGCTGGATGAGGTGAAAGAATCCTATCTGGAGCGTATGGGTGGCGAGGGAGACGGAACTTACTACTCTTACAGTGAGAATGAGTGGGCCAGTGAGACCGAGACAGATATTGTTGGTTCTGTAGACGGTCTGGAGTATTATGGTGGTCTTATGCTGGCGGAGGTTCGTGCATCCGGCGCGGGGTATTATCAGATATTTCTCGGTCTGGATCTCAATTATCCGCTGCGCACATCGTCTTCCTATACGACAAATCTCTGGTTTGCAGGCTGGAATAATCATAATATATTTGAACCGTTCAGCACAGTGACAGCTTTTTTCCTCGCACTTGCGGTGATGGCGGCGATGCTGGTACTCGCGGCTTTGCAGACCGGCCGGCGTCCGGATGACCCGGATATTCATCCGGCACCGATGGAACGGTTCCCGCTGGAGCTTATGATGATAGGAGATCTGGTGCTCTGGGTGCTTCTGATTGCCTGGCTGTACTCACAGCTGTCCCTTGTCTACAGTGATGTGCTGTATTCTGACGTTACGTATATTTCGGCCAACGTAGTGGGAGGAGCCATTTCTGCGGCAATGATTGTCCTTTTGTTTGCCTGGGAGTGGAAGCGGTACGGGCGCCGCGTGAGAGAACACTCTGTCGGCGGCAGCCTGATCCGTCTTGCCGTGCAGAAAGTCAGAAAAAGCCTGGAGACAAGGCGGGGAGGGGAAGCGCAGATCTGTCGTTTCGTTGGAATTTACTGGGCTTTTATTGCGGTGCAGGTTCTGTTCCTGTTGCTTGGCGCGCGGCTGTGGTGGAGCTGGTATAGCCCGGGAGTGGGAGTGTTCCTTATGCTGGTTTTGATTGTCGTGGACCTGATTGTTATGATACGGCTGATCCGTCAGATGGCGGAACGAAGCAAAATTACGAAAGGAATGGAGGAATTGGCTGCCGGCAACCTGGACTATCAGGTGGACGCGGTGGGTTTTACCAGTGAAAACAGAGGAACGGCGGATGTATTCAACAGCGTGCGGGAGGGAATTAAGCATGCGGTAGAGGTCGAGATGAAGAGTGAGCACTTAAAGACGGACCTGATCACGAATGTTTCCCATGATATCAAAACGCCGCTGACTTCCATCATTAACTATGTGGATATTCTGAAACGGGAAAATTTTGAGGATGAGCGGATTGCCGGATATATTGACATTCTGGACCGCAAATCGCAGCGCCTCAAACAGCTGACGGATGATCTTGTGGAAGCATCCAAGATCAGCTCCGGTGTGATCACGCTGGATATTCAGGAAATTAATCTTAAGCAGCTTTTGCTGCAGGCCATCGGAGAATTTGACGAAAAATTCCAGGAGAGAAATCTTTCCCCGGTGATTGATCTGACCGAGGCGGAGATGCGGATTCAGGCGGACGGACGACGGATGTACCGCGTGATCGAAAACCTGCTCAACAACGCGGTCAAATACTCTATGCCGGGTTCCCGTGTCTATGTGAGCGGAGAAGTGCAGGACCGAAAGGTCTCTTTCACGATTAAAAATATGTCGGAGCAGGCGCTGAATTTCAGTGCGGAGGAACTGACGGAGCGTTTTGTCCGCGGCGATGTCTCCCGGACGACGGAGGGGAGCGGCCTGGGACTGGAGATTGCGAAGAATCTGACTACCATGCAGGGCGGCGACCTGCAGTTGTATCTGGACGGGGATCTGTTCAAGGTGACGGTGAGCTTTTACGGAGTGGTTGTGTAGAAAATTTGTATGTTAATATTGTAGAAGAAACAGGGTTTGTGCAAGAACGGCGCAAACCCTGTCGCAATTTTACGATGAGATTCTGTTGAGGACAGGCATAATTTTTTTTATAATTGTAAGGAACGATATAAATGACCTGTCACTCGCAATATTGGAGTCCGTAAGGATGCGGAGGAGCAGAGTGTTTGCGAGGCTCGCATCTGGTATGAGATTCAAAAAAGGAGGTTCGAGGATGGAGAGAGTGCGTTATATGATATCGGACGCGTCTAACCGGGTTCAGGTGGAGGCGCATGTCCTGCGTTACTGGGAAGAGGAACTGGAATTGGATGTCCCGCGCAATGAGATGGGGCACCGCTACTATACAGAAGAAAATATCCGGCAGTTTGAGCAGATTAAAAAGTTAAAGGCGGAAGGGTTTCAGCTGAAGGCAATCAAAATGCTGATCCATAATCCGGTGCCTGTAAGCGATGAGACGGAGAAAGCAGGAGAAGGGAACGAAAATATTTATGATCTGGCGGGAGTACTGCGGGAGGAACCGGAATCGCAGCAGACGAATAAGGAGGAGGTGCGGAAAACAGGACTTGCTGTCTCTGACGCGGATGCAGAATCGTTATCTGCGGCGCGGGAAGAGCCGCCGTCGAAACTGGAACAGTTCCAGATGATGATGAATGAGATTGTTCGCTCTGCTATCGCGGAAAACAACCGGGAACTGGGGCAGGAAATCGGAAGTCAGGTGGAGGAGAAAGTTTTGAAAGAACTGAATTATCTGATGCGCAATCAGGAGGAGCGGGATGAAGAGCGTTTCCGCCGCCTGGATGAAGCCATACGGAGCCGTCAGCGCCGTCCGCCGAAAGAAAAAAGAAAATTTTTTCACACACCCATTCACAAAGTAGAAGAAATAGGGTAAACTATGCAGTGGTAATAAGAATAGTAACGTGAGGAGAATACATATGAATATCGTGGTTTTGGCCGGAGGATTGAGTACGGAGCGGGATGTTTCCCTTACGACAGGAAGCATGGTGACCCAGGCGTTGCGGGAGAGAGGACATGCGGTGATTATGCTGGATGTGTTTATGGGATATGGCGAGGAGGAGTGTGATATCACGGATATCTTTCACCACTCAAAGGAGGTGAGTGTGGAAGTCAGTGTGATTCCGACGCAGGCTCCGGATCTCGCCCGGGTGAAAGCAATGCGGAAGGATCAGTCAGACTGCTTTTTCGGACCGAACGTGATACATATCTGCCAGGCGGCGGATCTGGTATTTATGGCGCTGCACGGGGAAAACGGGGAGAACGGCAAGATTCAGGCTGTTTTTGACCTCTTTGGCATCCGCTATACCGGCACCGGATATTTAAGTAGCGCTCTCGCCATGGATAAGGGAATCTCCAAGGAACTTTTTGAGGCGGCCGGCATCCCGACACCGCGCGGTATTTCTATGGAAAAGACGGAACCGCGCACGCTGGCGGAGACGGGGCTGACGCTCCCCTGTGTGGTGAAACCATGCTGCGGCGGTTCCAGTATCGGTGTTTCCATCGTCCGCACGGAGGCGGAGTATGAGGAAGCGTTGGATCATGCTTTTCAGTTTGAGGAAAAAGTGATTGTAGAAGATTATGTGGAAGGGCGGGAGTTTTCCGTGGGTGTGATTGACTTTCAGCCGCTTCCGGTCATTGAGATTGCGCCCATTGAGGGATTCTACGATTATGCGAATAAATACAAGGCGGGGAGCACGGTGGAGACCTGTCCGGCTGAACTGCCTGATGAGATTACACACCGGATGCAGGAGATCGCGGTGCAGGTCTGCGAGACGCTGGGCCTGGAGACCTATTCCCGCATGGATTTCCTCTTAAATGATAAAAATGAACTGTTTTGTCTGGAGGCCAACACGCTTCCCGGCATGACGCCCACCAGCCTGCTCCCGCAGGAGGCTGCGGTGATCGGCCTGAACTTTGGGGAGCTGTGTGAGAAGCTGATGCAGATTTCACTGAAGAGGTACGAAACAAAATACGATTAAGGAGAACGACATGAAAGGAATGTCTTTAGATCATATCAGAAAGGCCTGCCGGGGCACATTTTACGGGGATGAAGCTGCCCTTGACCGGGAAGTGGATGGTGTTGTTATTGACAGCCGCCAGGTGCAGGATGGGTTTCTCTATGTGGCCATGCGCGGTGAACGTGTGGACGGACACCGTTTTATCCCGGATGTGTTTGACAAGGGAGCGGCGGCTGTTTTGTCCGAGGAAGTCCTGGAAAACCCTGCCGGGCCGTATATTCTGGTGGAATCCTGCCCGCAGGCGCTCAAAGACATCGCCGAGTATTACCGGTCCACATTGGCGATACCGGTTGTGGGAATCGCCGGGAGTGTGGGCAAGACCAGCACCAAGGAGATGATTGCCGCCGTGCTGGAGCAGAAGTACTGTGTGCTGAAGACAGAGGGCAATTTTAATAATGAAATCGGACTGCCTCTGACGCTGCTTCGCATCCGGCCGGAGCATGAGGCGGCCGTGGTGGAGATGGGGATTTCTGATTTCGGTGAGATGCACCGCCTGGCAAAGATGGCGCGGCCGGATGTCTGCGTCATGACGAATATCGGCCAGTGCCACCTGGAGAATCTCATCGACCGGGACGGCGTCCTTAGGGCTAAGTCGGAGATTTTTGATTACTTAAAGCCGGATGGCGTGATTGTCTTAAACGGAAATGATGATAAGTTGTCTGCAATCGGGGAAGTAAAGGGAGTCGTCCCCACGCGGTATTTTGTCTGCGATGGCAGCGCTGAGTCATCAGGTCATACCTATTTTGTGACGGCGGATTCCATAGAGAATCACGGCGTCCGGGGGATGGATGCGGTGCTTCATTTCCATGGGACACATGCGGAGGATTGTCAGATTCACGAGCCGATTCCCGGCCTTCACAATATTTACAATGCCTGTGCCGCAGCCTGCGTGGGCGATGCGCTGGGGCTGACGCATGCAGAGATATGCGCCGGAATTGCCGGAGCGAAGACCATTGCGGGAAGAACCAATCTCATTGAGGCGAACGGCATTGTGATTATCGATGACTGTTACAATGCGAATCCGGTGTCTATGAAAGCTTCTCTGGATGTGCTCAGTCAGACAGAGGGAAGGAAAATCGCGGTTCTGGGTGATATGGGCGAGCTTGGAAAAGACGAGAGAGCGCTTCACCGCGAGGTGGGAGAATACGCTGCGGGGAATGGGATTGACCTTGTTTTCTGTACGGGTGAGCTGTCTGCGGAACTGGCGAAAGCCGCCTCGGCGGGATGTACCGTTTGGCATTGTGAAAACAGGGAGGCTTTGCTTGCCGCCCTGCGTCCCTGCATAAAAAAAGGGGATACTATTCTGGTGAAAGCATCCCACTTTATGCAGTTTTCTGAAATTGTCCGCGCGCTGAAAACCTGGGCGGAGGAAGATGATAGGGAATCATAG